>JBILEG010000403.1:0-3657 GCA_044352225.1 Pseudomonadales bacterium
AAGTACGTTGATGAAACGGATTCGGGACTGAACAACGACTCGAGGACCAAAGTGGTCACGGTGCTGGTCTACTTCAACGAGGCTTGGGAGCACGAGGGCGGAAAGCTGCGGCTGACGCGCAACGAGCATGACTTCACCGACTACACGGTCGAATGCGAACCGAAAGATGGGAACCTGCTCGCCTTCGTTCGGTCGTCGACATCCTTCCACGGCTACCTGCCGTGCAGCGCCGAACGAAGATCGATCCAGATGTACTGGGTCAAACCGAAGCGGGAGCAGCGCGACCCGGGTAGCGCCGGCTCCCTTGTCAAAAAGCTGAAGCGGTTTCTCAAGCGAGGCTGAAACGCTGCAAGCGAACTCAGCCCACCACGCCAGCGGCCCGCAAGTCGGAGATCTCCTGCGCTGAAAGCCCCACGGCAGTCAGTGTGGCATCGGTGTCCGCCCCTGAGGCCACAGGCTCCGTCGGGGCTGCGGGATGGGTTCGGCTGAAGCGCGGTGCGGGTGCGGGCTGCCAGACATCACCGTCGTGCAGGAAGTTCCCCCTGCTCACCATATGCGGGTGATGCGCGACCTCGTCCAAACCCAGAACAGGTGCGAAGCAGATGTCCGTGCCTTCCATCAGGGCGCACCATTGCTCCCGTGAGCGGGTCCTGAAAATCACGTCAAAGCGATCCCGGAGCGCTTCCCAGTGTCTCGGATCCATTTGGTGGGGAAGACTTTGCGGGTCGATGCCGAGTTTCTCCAGAAGCAAGGCATAGAACTGCGGCTCTATCGAGCCAATCGACACGTACTTGCCGTCGGCGGTCTCATAGACCCCATAGAAATGCGCCCCTCCGTCCAGCATGTTGCTGCCACGCGAGTTGCTCCAGAAGCCCGACTGAAAAGCCGCATACATCATCGCCATGAGGGTAGACGCCCCGTCCACCATGGCAGCGTCCACCACCTGCCCCTTTCCGGATCTGCGAGCCTCCAGCAAGGCGCAGACCATGCCGTAGGCGAGGAACATCCCTCCCCCACCAAAATCTCCGACGAGGTTGAGCGGCACTACCGGCTTGCCGCCGCGCTCGCCGATCGCATGCAAGGCACCGGTGAGGGCCACGTAGTTGATGTCGTGTCCGGCTGCGTTGGCTAGCGGGCCGTCTTGCCCCCATCCGGTCATGCGCCCATACACCAGTCTGGGGTTTCTCCCGAGACAGACCTCCGGACCCAGCCCCAGCTTTTCCATCACACCCGGTCGATATCCCTCCAGCACCGCATCGGCGCCTTCGATGAGGCGCAGCGCCAGTTCCGTCGCACGAGAGTCCTTGAGGTTGAGCGCGACACAGCGTTTGTTGCGGTTGAAGAAGTCCAGCCGCGGGTTGCCCGCCATCGACATGCCCCCTGTTCCCGTGCGCACGACGCGAAGGACCTCTGCCCCCATGTCAGCCAGCATCATGGCGGCAAACGGGCCGGGGCCTATCCCGGCGATCTCGATAACGCGCACACCTTCGAGTGGTCCCATTTGCGGTTCTGCTCCAGTTCAGTTTGATATCTAGCGATGCCTGCCGGGCCTAGGGGAGCAGGCACTGTGAAGCGTAGTTGCGAGCGTCGTTGACGCTCCAGTCACCGGGTGGCTTCTTCAGGAGCTCCTTGCACCATTCCTCACTCCCGACCTTCCCTGGCAAAGGAATAACGCAGTATCGGGCGTACTCCCCCGCATCCTTGAGGCTCCATTCCGCTTTTGCGGTCTTCGCCATTTTGGTACACCAGCCCTCGCTACCGGCCTCGGGTGCGCAGCCCGTGAGGCCAAGAAGAACTGCCAGCATCCCTGAAAAAATCGGAGCGAAGCGCATGCCAGATGATCCCGTCGTTCAAAGCCGCGTGGAGCTTAACCAATGCCTGCATCGATGTCCCCGATCGTATGCAGAAGCGACCTGGCGCTATTGAAGTCTTCGGGAGTGTTCAGGTTGAAGAAAGGATCGTGACTCCCGATTCCCCAATCCGCAAAAGAAACCCGGAAGCGTGACTGGAACCTTCCCGTTGAAAGGTCGGGAGACGATGCAACTGTCTCGCGGAGCAGTCCGAGCGCGGAAACAGGCCACAAGGCAAACACCGGATGTTTGCGCGCGCCGGAACGGGCGACGGCAATCTCTGCATTCTCTGACCGAAGCGCCTGCATGAGACGGCTCACCAGATCCACGGGGAACCACGGTGTGTCAGCGGCGAAACTGCAAAGCCATGAGACCTCGGGGGCATGGCCATGGAGGTACTCCATTGCCGTGCACACCCCCGCGAGGGGTCCTCGATAGCCCGGGACGGAATCCGGGAGCAACTCGCAGGCGGTTTGACCGATCTGTGTTTTGTCCAGATTCGAGCTCAAACACAGCAGGCCGACCTGCGGCGAGGCACGACTGAGCGCTCTCTGCAGCAGGGTCGTCCCGCCAAGACGCATAAGGACTTTGGGCGCCGAACCCATACGACTGCCCCGTCCACCCGCCAGAACAACACCAGCGATGCGCCCACGATCCGCTTCAGTCAGTGCAGGGCTTGACTCGTGCATTGGTCGCGCGCTTTGATCGCCAACGTCCAAGGAGGGACCACCACATGACTTCACTCGCTCGCTCCCTTTTCCTCACACTCGCCATCTCTCTTCAAACTCCGGTCACGTCGGCATCCGCACCGGACTGTGCTCGTCTCGAGGCGCAACGTGAGCGAGCGTGGCAGCAACTTCGCAAGAGCCATGGTGCAGCGCAAGCGAACCGTCTTCACGCTCGGGTAAGGCATCTGAACGAACAGATCGCCGAACACTGCCGCTGAGACGACTTGGCAGGCGCTCACAAGCAACTATGCTTGCGGTGGCGCACGGCCCCCGCTGGTACCGATATTGCTTTGCTCAGGGGCCCCTGACAAGGAACCGTCTTCCACGGTGACCCAGCCAAGCGACCTGCCCGTCCCCTGCCCTCTCCGGCGCCGCCCTGTGGCGGCGGCGTTGCTCGCGTGCACCCTCAGCCTGGGAGCGCTGGCACAGGACGCCGCCCGCATCACCCTGAACATGCGAAACGCCGATATCGGATCGGTCCTCGAATGGCTCGCCGAGACCAGTGGAAAGCGAGTGGTAGTGGATCCCAGAGTGCGGGGCACGGTGACCATCCTCGCGCGCGACCCGCTCACACCGGACGAGGCGTTCCGGGTGGTGGTTGCCTCGCTCGGCGTATACGGATACACCGCGATCGATCAGGGCGAGATCCTTGAGATCCTGCCAGCCGCCAACGTGCGGTCCGGCGCAACACAGTTTCTGGAGTCTCTGCGGGAACCGGCCGCCGACCTTCCCGTGAACGAGGTCGTGCGTCTCGGATTCCTGCCAGCAGAGCAGATGGCGAGCACGCTCAAGCCAATGATGCCCCCGCACGCCGGCATCGTCGCTCTGCCGGGCCAGAACGCCCTGCTGATTACCGATGTCGCCAGTGGCGTCAAACGCATCGCGCGTATCGCGCGGGAACTCGACAACAGCGGCTCGCTCGAGTTCGATGCCGTGGCCCTGCAGCACGCCTCCGCCGGAGAAATGCTGAAGGTCCTCCAAGGGTTGCTCGGCAAAACGGCAGGAGAAGGACTGCAACTCGTTGCCGATGAGAGGTCCAATGCCATCCTGATGGCAGGCGCGCCAGAGATCCGCAGCAA
>JBILEG010000056.1:0-12479 GCA_044352225.1 Pseudomonadales bacterium
GGTGGCGGCTTCCTTCAGCGCCCGCCGTATGCCTTCCCGTTCGATGTCATCGGGGCTCTCACGCAGCCCTGCGGTGTCGGTGATGTGCACGGCCATGCCATCGATCAGGACGCGTTCGCGTACCAGATCCCGCGTGGTACCCGCTGTGGAGCTGACGATAGCTATGTTGCTGCCCGCCAGAGCGTTCAGCAGGCTCGATTTGCCCGCATTCGGTTTTCCTGCCAGAAGCACGTGTATGCCATCGCGCAACAACTGCCCGGTCCGTGCAACTGACTCCGTCTCCGCAATCGACGAGATCAGCACGTCGATGCGCGTCTGTGTATCCGAATCTCTGAGCAGGTCGATCTCCTCCTCCGGAAAATCAATGCATGCTTCGACGAAGATCCGGAGGTGTGTGAGTTCCTCTACCAGTGCGTTTACACGCTCGGAAAACGCACCGTGCATGCTGCGCGATGCGCTGCGTGCGGCTTCCCTGCTTGCGCTGTCGATCAGATCGGCGATGGCTTCGGCCTGCGCGAGATCGATCTTGCCGTTCAGATAGGCGCGTTCGCTGAATTCCCCGGGTCGCGCCATGCGCGCGCCGAGGGCGATAGTGCGTTCAAGGAGCATGTCCAGCACCACGGGCCCGCCGTGACCCTGGAACTCGATGATGTCATCCCCGGTGAAACTTGCAGGCGCCGGGAAGAACACAACGATGCCGGAGTCGATCGCCTCTCCTGTCGCATCGCTGAAAGACGCCAGCGTAGCAGTGCGTGGTGCGGGTGTTTTACCCGTGATGGTCAGGGCTATGCGGCGTGCCTCAGGTCCCGCGACCCTGACGATACCGATCCCGCCGCGTCCCGGTGCGGTCGCGATGGCAGCGATCGTCTCCGGGCACGTTGCGGGCTTGCTCATGGATCAGTTTTCACGCTCGATCCGCCGGGTGATGACCCATTGCTGCGATATCGACAGCAGGTTGTTTACCAGCCAGTACAGCACCAGGCCTGCAGGGAAGAACAGGAAGAACACCGTGAAGATGATCGGCATGAACTCCATCACCTTCGCTTGCATGGGATCAGGCGGTGGGGGGTTCAGTTTCTGCTGGTAGTACATCGATGCGCCCATCAGCAGTGGCAGAACGAAGTAAGGGTCCATCACGGACAGGTCGTGGATCCAGCCGCCCAGAGGGGCCTGGCGCAACTCCACGCTCTCCAGCAGCACCCAGTACAGCGACAGGAACACCGGCATCTGGATCAGGATGGGCAGGCAACCGCCGAGAGGGTTCACTTTCTCCCTGCGGTAGAGATCCATTGTTTCCTGCGAGAGCTTCTGCCGGTCGTCTCCATAGCGGTCGCGCAGCTCGAGCATTTTCGGCTGCAGCTTGCGCATCTTTGCCATGGATTTGTAACTGGCCGCGGAAAGGTGGAAGAACACGGCCTTCACCAGCAGTGTAAGAAGGATGATGGCGACGCCCCAGTTGCCCGCTCCGCCACCGATCTCGATCACTTGTCCGAAGGCGTGCAGCTTGCCCGTAGCAAAGAAGTAGAGCAGCGCGAACAAGGGCTGTGCTATCCACCACAGCCAGCCGTAGTCGACGGTCAGGTCAAGGCCTGGCGAAATGTCGAAGAGGCGGTACTGGTCTTTGGGGCCCGCGTAAAAGCGCGCGCCGAGCGTCGCTGTCGCACCGGGTTGCACGGTCACCAGGGGACTGGTGAACCGCGCGATGTTGAACCCTGAATCGCTGTGCAGCATGTCGATGCGGTTGGTCTGCGAGGCAGTCGGTATCCACGCGCTCAGGAAATAGTGCTGTACGAGTGCGACCCAGCCGCCTGCGGTTTGCGCGGTGTAGGGTTCTTCCGAGAGCGAGTCGAAATCGTGCTTGAGGTATTTCTCTTCAACCGTCCGGCTCGCAAAGCCCACGAAAGGCTGTATCCCCAGCGCGCCACCCGTGGCGCTCGGATCGGGACTGCTGTCTCGACGCAATTGCCCGAAGAGAGCGGCTTGCCAGTTTTTGGTGCTGCGGTTTTCGATCGTGTACTCGAGATCAGAGACATAGGAGCCGCGTTTGAACGTGTAGCGCTTCTGGATTGCGATGCCCGTGCCGGTCGTATGCTCGAGCGTGACCACAAGTGTGTCTTCGCCGTCGGCGAGTACCCAGGAGGTTTTCGCGCTGGTGAAACGCGGACGCCCTTTGGCAGTGTCTGTTCCGTCGGGTCCGACAAGTCCGCTTTGTGCGGTGTAGTTGCGGTCGGTCGTTTGCTGCAGAAGGCGGAACGGGAGGTCGGTCCTGCCCAGCTCGGCGTGGAATTGCCGCAGTGAGACGCCCACGACGTCCCCGCCCGACAGCGATATCTCGACTTGCAGGGTATCTGTGCTGATATGGACGATATCGGAATCCGTTTTTGCGGCGGGCTGTGCCACGACAGCGGGCTCGGGTGCTTGTACGGCCGGCAGATCGGAGGACCCTGCAACCTGTGGCGCAGGTGCGATATCGGAGGGCGCCGGAGCGGCTGTGTTCTCTGGCGGGGCAGCCTGTGCAGGCGCTGCCTGCACGGTGGCGGGTTTCTGAGCATGCTCCAGCCGGAAGGTGTTCCATTCGACCAGCGTCATCCAGCCGACGAGCGCCAGGGCGATCATGAGTGCGTAACGCTGGATGTCCATCAGTCTGGCGTGTCCGTGGTACAGGTTTCAGGGTGGCGTGGCGGGACGGGATCGTAACCGCCCTCGGCCCACGGATGACAGCGCGCGAGTCGCCAGATCGTGAGCCCGGTTCCGCGCAGGGCGCCGTGTTCCAGCAGGGCATCGTAGCCGTAGAGGGAACAGGTTGGGTGGAACCTGCAGTGGCGCCCCACGATGGGGCTCAGGAAGAAGCGGTAAAAACGGATCAGCCCGAGGAGGGACCTGACAGGGAGTGAGATGCCAGGACCGATGGCGCGCGCTTGAGGAGTCGGGTCCATAAGGTGTCCAGCCGCTGCCTGATGCCTGCGTTATCCAGATCAGCAATGCCGTTTCGCGCCATGACGACGATATCCAGACCGGCAAGCACCTGTTGGCGCAAACGGTAGGACTCGCGAACTTGCCGCTTGAAGCGGTTTCTCCCGGTGGCGAGGCGGCACGCCTTCTTCGGCGCCACCACCCCCAAGCGCGGAGAACACGTCTGACCGGGTCTGGCGAGGAGGACGATCTCTCCGGCAGAAAAGCGCAGCGGCGGATTGTCGAAGACGCTCTTGAATTCGGCGGGCTTCAGCAGTCTCGCCTCTCTGGGAAAGCGTGAGATGCCCATGCATTCGCGCGAGGCCCGGAGACTCAGGCCGTGAGGCGCTTGCGCCCTTTGGCACGGCGACGCGCAAGGACGATGCGGCCGTTGCGGGTTGCCATGCGCGCACGGAAACCGTGGGTGCGCTTGCGCTTGAGATTGCTGGGCTGGAATGTGCGCTTCATGGACGTGCTGCCTTGAGACCCCGAAGAAGGGGGCCAGAACAAAAGGGGTCGCAGTCTAGTTAACGTGGCATGTCCGGGTAAACCCGTCGCTGTCGGTAGCTGCCGGGAATTTTCCAGTTCGTCCGCGTGCGCCAGATTTTCCCCCGGGGGCGGGGTACTGCGTTGGGAGGATGGTCTCCAGCAGGTAGGGTGGGGATATGAGAGTGCTTGTGGACAACTTCCTGAAGTCCTTGAAGCAAAAGGCATGTTCTTGTTCAGAACGTGTGGGTGTCAGGTGGGCGTGATGGGGAAATCTTTCTGAAGCCTTGCGGTGCGCCGTGCTCCAACGGGCTCCGGGTGCACAGGGTATCAATAATATACAAACAGGTTATCCACAGATTAGGCAATTTCTCTGGCCGCATCGTTGATGTTCCTCCACAGGTGGTCTGGATTTTTAATTGTTTTTAAACAACGGGTTACGAGAAAAACAATTTTCTTTTTGCGCGGTGTGGATAAGACCTGTGGACAACGTTAGAATGCGCCTCCCGGGTTTTCCACGCATAAGACAAGGCCCGGAACATGATCACTTGCGGTATCTAGGAAGCGTTTGGATGGATGTCACCTGGCAGCGCTGCAGCAGCTTCCTGCGCGACGAAATGCCCCCGCAGCAGTTCAATACCTGGATCAGGCCCCTGCGAGCACAGGAGTCTGCGGATGAGCTGCAGCTGATTGCCCCCAACCGGTTCGTAAAAGACTGGGTTCACGACAAGTACATCGAGCGCATCCGCCAGATCGTCCGCGAGGTCTCCGGTGGTCGCATCGCCCATGTTCAGCTCGATGCCGCCGGCCGCGAAGCTACGGACAAAAAACCGCCAGAGCGACTCCTGGCTCCCTCACCCGTCCTGCGTGGGTCCGAACTCGATGCTGCTGCGCCGCCCTCGCGAAAGGTCGAGGCGGAGGTTCCGGTGCGGCAGCACCACTACCTCATAGAAGGCTATACCTTCCAGAATTTCGTCGAGGGCAAGAGCAACCAGCTTGCCCGTGCGGCGGCCCAACAGGTTGCGCAGAACCCCGGTGGCGCCTACAACCCTCTCTTTATTTACGGCGGTGTGGGGCTCGGTAAAACCCACCTGATGCACGCTGTTGGCAACGCGCTGCTCGCCAACGACCCCAACGCGCGCATCGTGTACCTGCACTCCGAACGCTTTGTTGCGGATATGGTCAAGGCGCTGCAGTTGAATCAGATCAACGACTTCAAGCGCTACTACCGTTCCGTCGACGCCTTGCTGATCGACGATATCCAGTTCTTTGCCGGCAAGGAGCGCTCGCAGGAGGAGTTCTTCCACACCTTCAATGCCCTGCTCGAGGGTGGCCAGCAGATGATCCTCACCTGCGACCGCTATCCCAAGGAAATCGACGGCTTGGAGGAACGGCTTAAGTCCCGATTCGGTTGGGGCCTCACGGTAGCTGTCGAGCCACCGGAGCTGGAGACCCGGGTCGCCATACTGCTCAAGAAAGCCGAGCAATCGGGCGTGGAGTTGCCCGCCGATGCGGCGTTTTTTGTGGCGCAGCGTATCAAGTCCAACGTCCGCGAGCTGGAGGGAGCCCTCAAGCGGGTCATTGCCAGCGCCCAGTTCACCCACCGTCGCATCGATATCGACCTGGTCAAGGAGTCGCTGAAGGATCTTCTCGCGCTGCAGGACCGGCAGATCAGTCTGGACAACATCCAGCGCACGGTGGCGGAGTACTACAAGATCAAGCTCTCTGATTTACTCTCTGCCCGGCGTAGCCGCTCGGTGGCGCGTCCACGGCAACTCGCGATGGCCTTGGCCAAGGAGCTCACCAATCACAGCCTTCCCGAGATTGGTGACAGCTTTGGTGGCAGAGATCACACGACCGTGCTTCATGCATGCAGGAAAATCAAAGAGTTAAGAGACTCAGACCCAGATATGCACGAAGACTACAAGAATCTTTACCGTTCGCTGTCGGCCTGAGACGCCGCTGCGCAGCCCGTTTTTCCGGAGAACGCTTCCATGAAATTCTCGATTTCCCGTGATGCCTTGCTGAAGCCCCTCAACCTGGTTGCCGGGGTCGTGGAGCGCCGTCAAACACTGCCGGTGCTCTCCAACGTGCTGCTGTCGCTCGATGGGGACCGGCTCTCGCTCACGGGAACGGATCTGGAAGTCGAACTCGTGGGACATATCCGGCTATCGCAACCCGGCGAGAGCGGCGAGGTCACCGTGCCTGCGCGCAAGCTCGCAGATATCTGCAAATCCTTGCCCGACGCCGGGATGCTCGAGTTTTCGCTCGATGACCAGCGGCTCAACCTGCGCTGCGGGCGCAGCCGGTTCACGCTCTCGACACTACCTGCCAGTGACTTCCCCAGCGTCGAGCATTCGCCTTCGATGGTCGAATTCGCGCTGCCACAAGGCCAATTGAAGAAGCTGATCGACCGCACGGCCTTCTCCATGGCGCAGCAAGACGTTCGCTATTACCTGAACGGAACCCTGTTCGAACTGACGCCCAAGCGCTTGCGTGCTGTGGCAACAGACGGTCACCGACTGGCCTTGGCGACGCTCGAAGCGGATATGCCTGGCGTCAAAGCGGATGTACACGCCATTCTTCCCCGCAAAGGTGTACTGGAATTGCAGCGCCTGCTTCAGGACCCCGAGGCCGAAGCGCGCGTTTCCTTTGGCGGCGCCCTGTTCCGGGTAGTGACGCCGGATTACGCCTTCAGCTCCAAGCTTGTGGACGGCAAGTTCCCCGATTACACCAAAGTGCTTCCCAAGCCGGCGGGTAAGAGCCTTACAGCGGCGCGGGCCGAGATGAAAGATGCACTCAGCCGCGCCTCTATCCTCTCGAACGAGAAGTTCCGCGGGGTACGGCTCGTGATCGAGGAGGGTTCCGTGCAGATCCTGGCCAGCAACCAGGAGCAGGAGGAGGCGGAAGAAAGCGTTGCTGTCGATTACACGGGCGATCGTGTCGAGATCGGCTTCAATGTCAGCTATCTCATTGATGTGCTATCGGTTTTGGGTGGCGAGTCCGTCCGGGTCCAGTTCTCTGACGGCAGCAGCAGCGTGCTCATGGAGGACCCGGCTGTAGACGGTGCGCTCTACGTCGTGATGCCCATGCGGCTCTGATGACGGGTTTTCATGTCGATTCGACGGCTTCGGGTGCAGGGCATCAGGAATCTCCAGGACGTTGATCTAGAGCTGGCCAGGGTGAATGTGTTTTTCGGTGCCAATGGCAGCGGAAAGACCAGCCTGCTCGAGGCGGTGTATGTGCTGGGGTCGGGCAAGTCGTTCCGTGCCCCCCGGCTCGATCCAGTGATCACCCACCAGTCCCCAGAGTGTGTCGTGCATGCCGCCATTACGGATTCCCACGGCAGCTCCATCCCGATGGGGCTTGCTCGTCAGCGAAACGGGGAGTTTCAAGGGCGGATTCAGGGCCGAACGGTGCAGAACTCGGCCGAACTCGCCCGTTGCTTACCCCTGCAGCTGATCAATTCCGACACATTCCAGCTCTTGGAAGGCGGCCCGAAGAGTCGGCGACAGTTTCTCGATTGGGGTGTGTTCCACGTGGAACAGGGTTTCCACGCTGTTTGGCTTGATGTGCAGCGCGCGCTCCGGCAGCGCAACGCCTTGCTGCGCCATGCTAGACTCGCGCCTGATCAATTGGAGGCTTGGGACATCCATCTTTCTGCCCGTGCGGAAGAGCTGGATGCCTTCAGGCGTGGCTATTTCGACGCCTTTTACCCCCAGTTCACCTCAACTTTGGGTGAATTGGCGTCACTGGAGGATGTGAACCTGTCATACCAGCGTGGCTGGGACAAGGAGACCCCCCTCAAGGATGTTCTTCGCGAGAGCCTCAGCCGTGACCATGAACGCGGATTTACGGTGCAAGGTCCTCACAGGGCCGACATCCGGGTCCGGGTAAAAGGCCAGAGTGCGGAGCAAGTGCTCTCCCGAGGCCAGCAGAAACTGGTTGTCTGTGCGATGAAGGTGGCGCAAGCGAGGGTGTTCTCCGCCAATCGGCAGCGAGATTGCGTGTTTCTCGTCGACGATCTGCCCTCCGAGTTGGATAGAAGGCATCGCTCCGCCTTGGCTGCCCTGTTAAGCAGTCTGGGCTGTCAGGTTCTGGTGAGTTGTGTCGACCGTGCGGATCTCGAGGGTGTGTGGCCCTCGGTTCCTGAAGATCAGAGGCGGATGTTCCACGTGGAACAAGGCCGTTTCACACATGTATCGTGGCATTGAACAGGAAGCAGGAACATGGAGCCAGGTGAGCAGCCGGTAGGTGGAAGCTATAGCGCCGACAGCATCAAGGTGTTGAAGGGGTTGGACGCCGTGCGCAAACGCCCCGGGATGTACATCGGTGATACCGATGATGGCACGGGGCTGCACCACATGGTTTTCGAGTTGGTCGACAACTCCATAGACGAGGCGCTGGCCGGTCACTGCAACGAGATTTTCGTGGTGCTGCATCCGGATGAATCCGTCACCGTCACCGATAACGGCCGTGGGATTCCCACGGATATGCACGAAGAGGGCATGTCCGCCGCCGAACTGATCATGACCACGCTCCATGCGGGCGGGAAGTTCGGTGAAGAGGGTGGCGGTTACAAGGTCTCGGGTGGATTGCACGGTGTAGGCGCGTCCGTGGTGAATGCGCTGTCCTCCAAGCTCACGTTGACCATCCGCCGCGGCGGCAAAGTTCACGAGCAGATTTACCGGCATGGCGCCGCTGAGGCGCCCTTGGCCGTGGTGGGGGACACCAGCCACCGCGGCACCGAGATCCGCTTTCATCCCTCGGCAGAGACCTTCCGGAACATCGAGTTCCATTTCGATATCCTCGCCAAGCGCCTGCGTGAACTCGCGTTCCTCAATTCCGGGCTCACCATCCATCTGAAGGACGAGCGCTCCGGGCAGGACATCACGTACTTCTACGAAGGCGGCGTGAAGGCCTTCGTCGAGTTCCTCAACACCAACACCAAGTCAGTCAACCAGGTGTTTCATTTCCGGTCCGAGCAATCCGGGATCGGTGTGGAGGTGGCGATGCAGTGGAACGACACCTACCAGGAGAACGTTCTCTGCTTTACCAACAACATTCCCCAGCGTGATGGCGGCACCCACCTCGCAGGCTTCAGGGCGGCCCTGACCCGCACCCTGAACACCTACATAGAAAAGGAAGGGCTCGCCGGTAAAGGCAAGGTCGCCACTACCGGCGATGATGCTCGCGAGGGTCTGACGGCCGTCATTTCCGTGAAAGTGCCTGACCCGAAGTTTTCCTCGCAGACGAAAGACAAACTGGTTTCCTCCGAGGTGAAGCCTGCCGTCGAGTCTGCCATGGGGGACAAATTCGGATCGTATCTCCTTGAATTTCCTAAAGAAGCTAAAGATATCGTACAGAAGATGCTGGACGCGGCAAGGGCCCGTGAGGCGGCGCGCAAGGCTCGCGAGATGACCCGAAAGAATCCCCTGCAGATTGCGGGGTTACCTGGAAAGCTTGCCGACTGCCAGGAGAAGGACCCTGCCTTGTCCGAGCTTTTTCTGGTTGAGGGCGATTCCGCCGGAGGCTCCGCCAAGCAGGGGCGGGACAGGCGTTCGCAGGCCATCCTGCCATTGAAAGGCAAGATTCTGAACGTCGAACGTGTCGCCAGGGAGCGCGTCATCTCCTCGCAGGAGATCGCTACCCTGGTGACCGCGCTGGGTTGCGGGATCCTGGAAGAGTTCAACGCTGACAAGGCCCGCTACCACCGCATCATCATCATGACCGACGCCGATGTGGACGGTTCCCACATCCGCACGCTGCTGCTCACGTTCTTCTACCGCCAGATGCCGGCTCTGATCGAGCGTGGCTATGTCTACATCGCGCAGCCGCCGCTCTACAAGATCGCCAAGGGCAAGCAGCAGCAGTACCTCAAAGACGACGATGCGATGTCCCAGTTCCTGACTCAGGCCGCGCTGGACGGTGCCGCGCTGCACGTGAACCGCGAAGCCCCCGGCATATCCGGTACGGCACTCGAGACGCTGGTGGTCACTTACCGCCGCGTTATGCGGATCATCGACCGCATGTCACGGCTCTACCCGCGGCGTGTGCTCGAGGAACTGGTGCATCACGAACTGCTCGATGTGAGCGGCGGGCTCGACCGGGCTCGCATCGAACAGTGGCTTGAAGGGCTTTCGGCGCGCTTCGCGGGCGAGGGACGCTCCGGTGACGATCGCTACACCTTCCGTGTTCACGAAGACGAGGAGCGTCACCAACCGCTTCCCGCGGTGGATGTGCTCAGCCATGGCGTAAGCACCTCTTATGTGCTCAGCCGCGATTTCCTCGGTTCCGGCGAATACCGTGAAATCGCGGGTCTCGGTGCCACACTCTCCGGTCTGATCGAAGCCGACGGTTATGTGCGGCGCGGGGAGCGCGAGCATCCGGCGACAGACTTCGGCGCCGCTCTGGAGTTCCTCATGTCCGAGGCGCGCAAGGGTTACGGCATCCAGCGCTACAAGGGCTTGGGTGAGATGAACCCGGAGCAGCTCTGGGAAACCACCATGGATTCCGCCCAACGCCGCCTGTTGCGGGTAACGGTCGAGGACGCGCACTCCGCCAACCAGCTGTTCATCACCCTGATGGGTGAAGAAGTGGAGCCGCGGCGGGAATTCATCGAGCGCAACGCACTGTCGGTGGCAAACCTCGACATCTGAAGCCCTCGGGGTTCAGGCGGCTGCGGCGAACTCCGTGAGCCGCGCCTCGATCCAGGCTTGCGCTTCGCGTGTGAGCGCGGCCGCTTCTCGGTCCGCGCTGGACAGGGGCGGCGAGATCGCCACCCGGATGGTGCCGGGGAACTTGATCAGTCTTCGCCCGGGCCAGCATTTACCTGCATCGTGTGCCACGCACAGGATGTTTGCGCCTGCGCGAATCGCAAGCTGTGCCGCGCCACGCGTGAAGCGGATGGACTGTCCGCTCTCCACGCGCGTCCCCTCCGGAAAGACCAGAACGCTGTTGCCCTGACCCAGTCGCGCGGCACCCTGTTCCACAAGTTGCTTCAGTGCAGCGCGCGGGTTGTCGCGGTCGATGGCGATCGGCCGCAACAATCGCAGTGCCCAACCGAAAAACGGAATCGACAGCAACTCGCGCTTGAGCAGGATGCAGACCTGCGGAAACAGCGTTGCGAGGAAAATCGTCTCCCAGCTGCTTTGGTGATTCGCTACCACGACGCAGCCACCCGAAGGCAGGTTCTCGAGCCCCTGAACCTCGTAGCGGATCCCGCAGGCGATGCGCGCCCACTGCACCACAAACCGGTTCCACGATATCAGCAGGCTGTAGCGGCGCGGGTAATCCACGAAGGGCGAGACCAGCAACATCAATACGCTGTGCAGGCAAACGCTCACACCGTAGACCGCGTAGAACAGCAGCGAACGCAAGGCTGCAACGAGATACGCCGGAGAGCCGTTCTCAGCCGCCACGGTCGTCGATCCCGCCGATGCACGCGCGCTCACCGTGCAAGGTGCTACTGTGCACGGCGACCTGGCCCATCACCCCACCGCCAGCGCCGAGATGTCGGCCACGGCAAGAAATGCCGCCCGCAAGCGCGCGAGAAGCGCCACGCGGTTGTTCCGCAGCGCAATGTCCTCGCTCATCACGAGTACCTGCCCGAAGAAATCGTCCACCGGGGCGCGCAGCTCTGCGAGCCGGATGAGCGCAGCGCTGTAGTCGCCACGCGCGAGCAGAGGCGCGCAAGCGTCGATGGCTGACTCAAGCGCCGCAGCCAATGCCGACTCTGCCGCGTCCTGGAAGAGTGCAGGGTCGACAGAGACCGGAACGGAGCCTTCAGCCTGCTTCTGCAGGATGTTCGCGACGCGCTTGTTCGCGGCTGCGAGTGTCGCGGCCTCGGGCAGGGCCGAGAACGCCGACACGGCCCGCACGCGGCGATCGACATCGAGCGGCGCTGTGACGCCGCGTGCCTGCACAGCCATGACGCATTCCACGCGAAGGCCCGCATCGGCGTACCAGGCGCGGAAACGCTCGAGCATGTAATCGCGCACATCCGCTACCACGGATGCTCCGCGTGGCAGATTGCGATGTGCTGCTGCTGCAGCCTCCAGCAAGGGCTGCAGGTCGAGCGGAAGTTCACGCTCGACGATGATCCGGAGCACTCCCAGCGCGGCGCGGCGCAGCGCAAAGGGGTCTTTGGAGCCTGTGGGCGGTTGGCCGATGCCGAAAATTCCGACCAGCGTGTCGAGACGGTCGGCGATTGCCAGTGCTGCGCCCACCTCGGTCTGCGGCAGCGCGCCGCCCGACTGCCGCGGCAGATATTGCTCGACCAGCGCCTCGGCTACGGCGGCAGGCTCGCCGTCGTTCAGCGCGTAATAGCGCCCCATCGTGCCTTGCAGCTCGTCGAACTCCAGCACCATCTCGGAGACCAGATCCGACTTCGACAACTCGCCAGCGCGCCGGCAGAGCGCCGCATCGGCGCCAAGCTGCGCACCGATCTGCCCGGCAAGTGAGGCCACTCGCTCGGTCTTGTCCCAGACCGAACCCAGGTCGGTCTGGAACACCACGCTGCGCAAGCGCTCGCGCCGCGCAGCGAGCGTGGTCTGGCGATCCTGCGCATAGAAAAATGCGGCGTCTGACAGCCGCGGGCGAATCACCCGCTGGTTACCTGCCACCACTTGGGCAGGGTCTCTGCTCTCGATGTTCGCGACGGTCACGAAGCAGGGCAGGAGCGCCCCAGCCGCATCACGCACCGGGAAGAATTTCTGGTGCCCTTTCATCGAGGACACGAGCGCCTCGGCGGGAACCTCGAGGAAGCGCTCCTCGAAACGTCCGGCGAGCGCGCAGGGCCACTCGACCAGGCTGCAGACTTCTTCGAGCAGAGCCGGATCCAACTCCGCCCGCCCGCCCGCAGCCTGCGCTGCTGCGTCGACCTGACGCGCGACCTCCGCGAGGCGCTCCTCGTGATCCGCGATCACGAAGCCGCGCGTGCGCAGCGTCTGCGCATACTCCGCCGCATTCGCAAGCGCAATCGACGATTCACCGTGCACGCGGTGACCGCGCGTGGTCCGGCCGGTTTCGAGGCCAAGCAC
>JBILEG010000404.1:0-3635 GCA_044352225.1 Pseudomonadales bacterium
GACAACGCCACCAAGCTGAAGAACCTCGCCGACCCGGCCGTGCGCGAGATGCTGCGCGCAGCACCGATGAAGTACATGTTCATCGATTCGATCCCCGACACGCGCGTGCACCAGACCTTCAGCGACTCACTGAAGCAGTACGAAGGCCTGCGTGTCAGCGAGATCGCCGAGCAAACCGGCAAGCACCCGGTCGACGTGGTCTGCGACATCGTGATCGAAGACAACTTGCGCACGATCTTCGAGACGCGGCAGTTCGACACCACGCTGGACGGTGTGAAGGAGTTGATCGACAGCCCCTACGTGATACCGGGCTTGTCCGACGGCGGCGCGCACCTCAAGTACCTCACCGCGGGCAGCTACGGCACCGAGTACATCTCGGAGTACGTGCGCAAGCACGCCATGACCACGCTGGAAGAAGCCCACTGGCGCCTGAGCGCGCTGCCCGCCTTCTGCGCGGGCTTCCGTGACCGCGGCGTGCTGCGCGAAGGCGCCGCGGCCGACATCATCGTCTACGACTACGAGGGGCTGGCCTACACCTTCCCCGAGTTCGTGCGCGATCTGCCGGGCGACGAGTACCGCACGATGAACCGCGGCAGCGGCTACCGCTACGTGCTGGTGAACGGCGAGGTCACGGTAAAGGACGATGCGCCGACGCATGTGTACTCGGGTGCGTTGCTGCGGAACGGGCGGATTCGGGCGAAGGCGGCGAAAGCGGCGTGAGGGCTGGCAGAGTTGCCCAGGAGCGGGTGAGGCGGGGCGGTCGCTGCATTCACGCAGACACACCTTGCAGAAGACCATTTCAGAGACCTAGCATCAGGTCTTTGATTTCCCCCCAGGCGCAACCCGATGACCCATCAGCTACTTGCCGAGACTGCCGCCAGCATTTCCGAGCTCAAGGCCAACCCGATGAAGGTCGTGGCCAGTGGCAAAGGCATGCCCGTGGTGGTGCTCAATCGCAACGAACCGGCCTTCTACTGCGTGCCGGCCAGTGCTTACGAGGCCATGATGGAAATGGTCGATGATCTGGAGCTGCTCGCGTTGGTGAAGGCGCGCCAACAAGAAGAGACCGTCACGGTTTCGCTCGATGAGCTATGAGCTTGCCTTCAAGGTCTCCGCCCTGAAGGAATGGAACAAGCTCGGTCACACTCTGCGGGAGCAGTTCAAGCGGAAACTCGCTGAACGCCTGAAGAACCCCCACGTCCCTGCTGCCGCTCTGTCTGGGGCCACCAACCTTTACAAGATCAAGTTGCGTCAGGCCGGCTATCGGCTCGTCTATTCCGTCGAAGACCAGACAATCACCGTAACCGTTATCGCCGTCGGGAAACGTGACCGGAACGCGGTGTACGACATGGCGATGTCGCGGCTGCACGATCCCGCGTCGTCCTGAACTCTTCGTTTCCGCCGCGTCGTCCGCGACTCAGCCCTCCGGCTGCGCCACATCCTTGAAGTAAGGCTCCACCACTCCGTTCAGCTTCAGCGTGATCGGATTGCCCTTGCGATCCACGGCACGCCCCTGCGGCACGCGGATCCAGCCCTCGCTCACGCAGTACTCCTCGACGTTGTTGCGCTCCTTGCCGTTGAAGCGGATGCCCACGCCGCGTGCGAGGAGGTCCTCGTCGTGGAAGCGGCTCTTGGGGTTCACGGAAAGGCGGTCGGGCGGCGTGTCCATCGTGCGGGCGTGTCCTGCGGTGCGGAAGAGCCGCCATTGTGGCCCAGCAGGCGTGCGGATTTCGACGCCTCTGTGCACCGGCTCTGCCTTCGCGGATCATGCCGCCACGCCAACGAAGGAGACACCCGCATGAAAGCCGTCCGCTGCCACGACCACAAACCCGTGCTCCGCGACCTCCCGCTGCCTGTTGGCGAAGGCGTGCGCATCCGCGTCGCTTCCTCCGGCATCTGCGGCTCCGACCTGCACATGCTGAAGATGGGCTTTCCCATTCCCTTCACGCTGGGTCACGAGGTGGCGGGCATCACGCCGGACGGCACGCCCGTGGCGATCGAACCCATCGCGCCTTGCGGCCATTGCGGTGAATGCGTGCAGGGCCGCTACAACCTCTGCGTGATGGGCCCGCAAGCCGTGCTCGGCGTGGGGCAGGACGGCGGCATGGCCGAGGAGATGCTGGTGCCGGCGCGTTGTCTCGTGCCGCTTCCCTCCGGCGTCGAGGTGCGCGATGCCTGTCTCGTGGAGCCGCTCGCGGTCGCCGTGCACGGCATCGCGATGGCGGGCATCAGTTCCTCGGATCGCGTGGCCATCGTCGGTGGCGGCACCATCGGCCTCTGTGCCGTCGCAATCGCGCGGCGTGCGGCGAGCGATGTATGCCTGCTCGCACGGCACGAGGTGCAGAAGCGCGCCGGCGAGCAGTTGGGCGCCACGCTGGACGCGCAGGGCAGCTATGACCTCATCATCGATTGCGCGGGCACTACCGAATCGATCGCGCAGGCCGTGGGGCTCTGCCGTCCCGGCGCGCGCCTGCTGCTGCTTGCCACCTATTGGGAAGGTCTCACGCTGCCGGCCTTCGAGGTCTCGATGAAGGAACTGCGCATCATCGGTTCCTCGAGTTATGCGCGGCAGGGCTTGAGCCGTGACGTCGATGTGGCCGCCACCGCGATGGCCCAGAACCCGCTGATCGCGAAGCTCCTGATCACGCATCGCCTGCCGCTCGAGGCTGCCGAAGAAGCCTTCGCCATCGCCGGCAACCGCGCCGCCGGCGCCATCAAGGTGGCCTTCAATCCCTGAGCGGAGCACCACGCATGAAAATCTGCGTCCTCAACATCACGCCCGTGCCGGCGGAATACGTGGCGGGCAATCTCGAGCGGCTGCAGCTCTGCTGCGCGAAAGTGCTCTCGCCCGGCACGGAACTCCACTTCCGTGCGCCGGCCACGGGCTGCATCACGCTGCCGCAGTACCTCGAGGATTTCCGCAATCCGTGGTTCGCGCATCTGGTGAAGCACGAGGTGATCCGCAGCATCCTCGCCGCGCACGAGGAAGGCTTCGATGCGATCGTGGTGGATTGTTTTGACGATCCCGGCGTGGCAGAGGCGCGCTCTCGCATTTCAACGCCGGTGTTCGGTTTGTCGGAACCCACTTTCCATCACGCATGCCTGCTGGGTGCGCGCTTTGGCGCGCTGGTGCCAGACATGCCGGGGCAGGCGGCGTTTGTGGAGGCGCAGATCATTGCGATGGGGCTGGGTTCGCGCCTGATTCCGCGCGGTGTGCGTGTGGAGACCAAGCCTTTCACCGAATCTTTTGCCGAGGCGCTGGTCACGCCGCGCGCGATGATCGATCGCCTCGAAGTGCAGGCCCGCGAACTGGTGGACGACGGCGCCGACGTGGTGGTGATCGCCTGCGGCGGGCTGGGTCAGATCTGCGGGCGCGAGGGTTTTCACACGCTGGAGCATCGCGGCACCGCTGTGCCCGTGGTGAACCCGCTCACCACGGCGGTGAAGACCGCCGAGACGATGGTGCAGTTGCAGCGCGTGCTGGGCATTCCGCTGCCGAGCCGCGTGCATATGCCGCGGCTCGGGGTGGAGGATTTTGCGCGGATCGAAATGGGATTTCCCGGCGGTTGATCGGGCGTGATTGTCGCGGGCATGGCCCGCTCCTACGGGGTTGCGGGGTCGCGGGCGTGGCCCGC
>JBILEG010000405.1:0-3624 GCA_044352225.1 Pseudomonadales bacterium
TGGTATCCGATCACGCCGTCGACCTCCGTGGCTGAGGCCTTCGAGCGCTATTGCGCGCGGATGCGGATCGACCCTGGCACCGGACAGAAGAACTACGCCATCGTGCAGGCCGAGGACGAGCTATCCGCCATCGGCATGGTGATCGGCGCAGCCTGGAACGGAGCGCGTTCCTTCACCGCGACGAGCGGCCCGGGGCTCTCCCTGATGGGCGAGTTCCTCGGGCTGGCCTACTTTGCGGAGATCCCCACGGTATTGATCGACGTGCAGCGCGCAGGCCCCTCCACGGGCATGCCAACGCGCACGCAGCAATCCGACATCCTTGCGGCTGCCTACGCCTCGCACGGTGATACCAAGCACGTGCTGCTGTTCCCGGCCACGCCGGCGGAGTGTTTCAGCCTGACGGTGAACGCCTTCGATCTTGCCGAGAGGCTGCAGACCCCGGTGATCATGCTGACCGACCTCGAACTCGGCATGAACGACTGCCTCTCGCCGCCGCTCGAGTTCGACGACAGCTACCGCTTCGACCGGGGCAAGGTGCTCGATGGCGACGCGCTGGAAAAGCTCCAGACGCGCTACGGCCGCTACCTAGACACCGACGGCGACGGCATCCCCTATCGCACGCTACCCGGAGCGCACCCCACCAAGGGTTCGTTCACCGCGCGCGGCACCTCGCGTGACGAGTACGCGGTCTACACCGAAGACGGCGATGCCTACGTGCGCAACGTCGACCGCCTGCTGCTCAAATTCGAGACCGCAAAGCGCTACGTGCCGGCGCCCAAGATCAAGCCGGCGGCACGGCCCACGACGACGGGAGCGCTGTTTTTCGGCACTACCGCATCGCCTGCCTATGAGGCACTGGAGATCCTCGAGGAAGAGGGTTACGCGATCAATACGCTGCGTCTGCGCGCCTTCCCGTTCACGCGGGAGGTGGAGCAGTTTCTCGAGGAGCACGACACGGTTTTCGTGATCGAGCAGAACCGCGATGGGCAGATGCGCCGTCTGCTGCTGAACGAGAGCACCGCCGCGACGCGCGAGAAACTCGTTTCGGTACTCAACTACGACGGACTGCCCATCACGGCACGACACATCGCCGGCCATATCCGCAGCCGCCTGGGCGGCGCCAACGTCACCGATATCGCGCGCAAGCGCAGCAGTTCCGGGAGAGCAAAGGCATGACTTACCAGCGTCCGAATTTCCGTCACCCCGAGGCGCCCACCAATACGCTCGGTTTTACGCGCAAGGACTATGAGGGTTCGATCTCCACTCTCTGCGCCGGCTGTGGCCACGATTCCATCAGCGCGGCGATCATCGAAGCCTGCTTCGGCCTGCCGCTCCCGCCGCACCGCATCGCGAAGCTCTCGGGTATCGGCTGTTCATCCAAGACGCCCGCGTATTTCCTCGGGCGTTCGCACGGCTTCAACTCCGTGCACGGTCGCATGCCCTCGGTGGCGACGGGCGCGAGCCTTGCGAACCATGATCTCGTCTACATCGGCGTCTCCGGTGACGGTGACTCCGCGTCGATCGGCATGGGGCAGTTCGCGCACGTGGTGCGGCGCAACCTGAACATGACCTACATCGTCGAGAACAACGGCTGCTACGGGCTCACCAAGGGCCAGGATTCCGCCACTGCCGATCGCGGCTCGAAGAGCAAGAAAGGGTCGAGCAACCCTTACGAGGCCATCGACCTCGCGAGCCTCGCCATCCAGCTCGGCGCGACCTTCGTGGCCCGGAGCTTCTCCGGCGATCGCCAGCAACTGGTGCCGCTCATCAAGGCCGCGTTGAGTCACCGCGGCTTCGCGCTCCTCGATGTGATGTCGCCCTGCGTGACCTTCAACAACCACGAGGGCTCCACCAAGAGCTACATCCACGTGCGTGACCACACCGACGCCGCGCCCGTGGATTTCGTGCCCATGCGCGACGAGATCCGCGCCACTTACGATGCGGGAACAACCATCGATGTCCGTATGCACGACGGCTCGATCGTCCGCCTGCACAAGGACTCGGGGCAGGACTATGACGTCGAGGATCCTCAGGCGGCGCTGCGTGCCATCGCGGAGCACGAGCAGGCAGGGCGCACGCTCACGGGCCTGCTTTACATCGACCGCGATGCACCCGATCTGCACAAGGTGCTGGGCACCTCTCGCCGGCCGCTGAATTCGCTTAAGGAGAAAGACCTTTGCCCCGGCAGCAAGGTGCTGGACAGCATCAACGCCGGACTGCGTTGAGGCCCGCCCCGGCCGCGTGCACGCACGCGGCCTAGGGCTGCTCCCAGGCGATCTCCAGGAACAGTTCGCGCGGCTCGCCCACGAAGTAGCGGTAATCCCCGAAGGCGTAATCCGCCCGCTCCGCATAGTCCTCGTCTAGCAGGTTGCTGAGACGTGCCGTGAGCGACCAGCCCGGTGCGATCTCGTGCCGCACGCGCAGGTGCAGCAGGTCATGGCCCGGGTAATCGAAGCTCTCGGTGGGCTCGAGGAAGTAGCGGCCCATGTGCTGCCACTCGAGCTCGGCGCTCGTGCTGCCCGTGGCCTCCCAGGAGAGACGCACCGATGAAAAGCGCCGCGGCGCGGTGTCGATGTCGTTGCCCTTGATGTCGGTGCCGGCCGGCAGGCCCTGCAGGGCGTCCGCGCTGTCGTAACGGTGAAGTGCCAGTGTGCCGTCTGCAGAGAGTTGCCAGCCTGCGCCAAGGTCGAGCGCCAGGGTGTACTCGATTCCCTCGTGGCGGGTGCGGGCGCCGCTTACGTTGCGCCTGTCGGCGTCCTGGTAAATGACCTCGCGTTTCTCCATGGCGAACGCCACCAGCGAATAGCTCGCCTGGCCGATGCTGCCCCGCAGGCCGGCCTCCACGCTGTCGATCTGCTCCGGGTCGATCTCCGTGCTCACTTGCCCGGCCTGAAGACGGTAGAGTTCCGACGTCTGTGGCGGGCGGAATCCGCGCCCGGCGTTCAGTACCAGATCCTGCCCGCCCCCGAGCGTGTGCACGAGCCCTGCATTCCAGGACCACTCCGTGAAGCTGTCCTGACTGTCAGAGGGGCGTGAATAGCGACAGGGGGAGGGGCGGCCCGGCGCTCCGCAGGGACTGCCGTCATCGCGTGTCGCGCCGGCGATCATCCGGTTGTCGTAGTCGTAGGCCTGTCTTTCCAGCCGAAGCCCGGCCAGAACGCGGGTCCCTGCTCCCGCCTGCCACTCGATCTGCGAGAACGCCGCGGCCATGCTGCTGTCGACGCGGTAGTCATAGTGCTTGCCGGCGGGCAGCGAACTGATGCCGGGGACGGGGAGATCCTGCGTTTCCTTCAGCCAACCTTCGGCCCACTCGGCATCCAGGCCGGTACGCAGGCGCGCCTCCGTTCCCACGGGCAGCGCCCATGCGGCCTGAAGCCCGGCCGCCTCCACGCCGTTCTCCTCCATGGGTTCACCCAGCAGGAAGTGCTGCAGGAAGCGCATTTCCTGGTGACGCAGGTAGGGCGTCAGACTGAGTTCGCTCTCGGCCGGGCCATCGAAGCGCACGTCGCCGCTCCAGCGGTGGACCCGGTTGTCACGGAAGGATTGCGGGTTGGGATTCTGGCGCTTGGTGTCGCTGCGGCGGTAAGTGCCTTCGCCGATCACGAAGCCCGCAGTGTCCTGCTC
>JBILEG010000477.1:0-3057 GCA_044352225.1 Pseudomonadales bacterium
GCGCTGTTCGGTACCGAACTCGTGCGCGCCTGCGCCGAAGCCGGCACGGACTACTGCGACCTCACCGGCGAGGTGCAATGGATCCACCGCATGATTGCCGCCTTCGACGGCACCGCAAGACGCAGCGGCGCGCGCCTCGTGCACTGCTGCGGTTTCGATTCGGTGCCCTTCGACATGGGCGTCTGGTACCTGCAACACGAACGCGCAGCGCGAGGGCTTCCCGCCGCAGAAGAAGTGCAAGGGGTCGTGCGTCGCATGCGCGGGTCGATGAGCGGCGGCACCTTCGCCAGTCTGATGAATGTGATGGAAGAAGCTGCCGTCGATCCCTCCGTCCGGCGCATCGGCGGCAATGCCAATGCCCTGCTGCCGCCTGAGATGGGCGCGCCGCGTGCGCGTGCGGCACTGGGCCTGGGGTTCTCCCCGGCGCTCGGCGTATGGACCGCTCCCTTCGTCATGGCCACGATCAACACCAAGATCCTGCGGCGCAGCAACGCGCTGCTGGGCTTTCCCTGGGGCAAGGGGTTTCGCTATGAGGAATCGATGGCGACCGGTGGCGGGTTCGGGGGGCGTCTGCGTGCGTGGGCTGTGACCGCAGGGCTTGGGGCGTTCATGGCTGCAGCGGCCGCCGGCCCGACGCGCAGACTCCTGAAGCGAGTGCTGCCTGCGCCAGGTGAAGGGCCCGACCGCAACGCCAGGACCTCAGGACGCTACGAGATAGATTTCTTTCCTGCCGGTGAGAACCCGACACGCCCCACGCTGATCGCAACCGTGGCAGCCTCGCTGGATCCGGGTTACGGCTCCACCTCGCGGATGATTGCGGAATGCGCACTGTGTCTGGCGCGCGATGATGTGAAGGCGGCCGGCGGCAGCTGGACGCCATCGGCCTGCATGGGAGAGCAGCTGTTGCCGCGCCTGCAGCAGGGGGCAGGCCTGCGCTTCAGTGTGAGACAGCCGTCCTGAGCGGCCTCGCTGCCTCGACCCACAGGGGCCAGTCACTGGGTAGCATGCGATAGAGGTCGTCCTCCAAACGCATCCGTGCCACCGGCGGCTCCTGACGCAGCCGGCGGTTGGCGCGCAGGAATCTCCTGACGGCCAGCCTGTGCAGGGCCGGGTCGGGAAATTGCTGGGCGCAAAGGATGGCGTGGCGCAGAGGTTCCAGCAGTCCGGGCGTCATTTTCTTGTCCTCGCAAGCGGGCAGGCCAGCGGGCCTTCAAGATCGGTGCCAACTCCTGCGCAGGACTGACGCTGCGCACTCCCCGTAGCCGGAATCACAGGTGAATCAGCCCCCGCGCGCGGCGCTTGCCCGCTTCTCGGTGCGGAACATCAGCACGCCTGCCACCGCAACGCCAAACGTGACCGTCCCGATGATCAGTGCGGCGAGCGCGTTGATGTCGGGAGAGATTCCCATCTTGACCTTGGAGAAGATCAGCATCGGAAGGGTGTTGGCACCCGGACCGCTCACAAAACTCGAGATCACAAGATCATCGAGAGACAGGGTGAACGACAGCAGCCAGCCTGACACCAACGCCGGCGCGATGCCGGGAAGCGTGATGTCCACAAGGACTCGCAACGGTCGCCCCCCCAGATCCATGGCGGCCTCTTCCAGCGATCGGTCCAGCCCCGCCACGCGCGCCCTCACCACCACTGCGACATAGGACAGGCAGAACGTGGTGTGCGCGATGGTGAGGGTCGTGAACCCTCGCGAGGAAGGCCACCCGATCAGGGTGTTCATGGAAACGAACAGCAGCAACAGTGAAAGTCCGGTGATGATCTCCGGCATCACCAGCGGAGCAGCCACCATTCCCGTGAGGGCGGTGCGGCCCCTGAAACCGTCCTTCCGCCCGAGTGCTATGCCCGCGCAACCACCGATCAGAGTCGCCGCGCAGGCGCTCAGGAACGCCACGCGCAGGCTGAGCCATGCGGCGTCCAGAATCTGGGGATCCTCCAGCAAGCGCGCATACCACTGCAGCGAGAACCCGCCCCAGTGCGAGCCGATGCGCGAGGCATTGAAGGAATTCGCGACGAGCAGCGCGATGGGCACGTACAGGAACGCATAACCGAATCCGAGCCAGGAATACACCGCAAGCGTTCGGGGTTTCACGCGTGCGCCCTCTCCTGCCCGCGCTGGAACACCATCAGCGGCAAGACGATCACGAACAGCAGCACCGTGGCCACAGCCGAAGCGAGCGGCCAATCGCGGTTGATGAAGAACTCGTCGAAGAGGGCACGCCCGATCATCTGCGTGTCCAGTCCGCCGAGCAGGGCGGGGATCACGAACTCACCGACGGCCGGAATGAAGACCAGCATGCAACCCGCGACGATCCCCGGAAACGACAACGGCAGCGTGACGTCCAGAAACACGCGCAGCGGGCGCGCCCCCAGATCGAGCGCCGCTTCCCGAAGGGAGATCTCGTGTTTTTCGAGCACCGAATAGAGCGGTAACACCATGAACGGGAGATAGGTGTACACGATACCGAGGTAGACCGCGGCGTCGTTGTACATCAGGGCGAGCGGACGCTCGATCAGACCAATGCCGAGCAACAATGAGTTCACAACACCATGGGCGCCCAGAAGTCCCATCCATGCATAGATGCGCAGGAGGAACGAGGACCAGAACGGCAGGATCACCAGCAAGAGCAGGAGGGTTCGCCAGGGCTGCGGGCTGCGCGCGATCGCGTAGGCCATCGGGTAACCCACCAGCAGGCAGAGCAAGGTCGAGACCGCGGCGATCCTGAGTGAGCCCGCGTAACTCGACAGGAACAGCGAGTCGTTCAGCAGCAGGCGGTAGTTGTCCAGCGTGAGTTGAAGGGCGCCGGCGCCGTCGAACAGCGGCGTGAAAGGCGGCTGGCCTATTACCGGATCGGCCAGACTCGTGCGGAACACCAGCAGAAACGGCGCAAGGAAAAACATTCCCAGCCACGCGATCGGCAGACCCGCTATCAGCCAACGCAGGCCGCGCGCATCAGTCGAAGACCGAGACCCGATCACCGGGTCAGCACCACGCCGGAGGCGGCATCCCAGAAAAGGAATACCGACTCATCCCACTCGAGGTGCCGG
>JBILEG010000406.1:0-3621 GCA_044352225.1 Pseudomonadales bacterium
TGACTGGATGCGCGCGTATCACGAGATAAACGAGTTCGAGGAGCAGATGGTCGAGTCGGGCGCGATCGTGCTCAAGTTCTGGCTCTCGATCACCGCGGAGGAGCAACTGAAGCGTTTCCGCGAGCGCGAAAAGGTGGCTTACAAGCGCCACAAGATCACGCAGGAAGACTGGCGCAACCGGAAAAAATGGCCGAAGTACGAGCGTGCCGTCTGCGACATGATCGAACGCACGTCGACCGTGCACGCACCGTGGAACCTGGTGCCGGCAAACGACAAGAAGTTCGCGCGGGTAATGGTGCTGCAGACCATTGCCGATGTGATCGAAGAGAAACTCTGAGCAGCCTGTCATGAGGGTCTCGACCCCTGACTCCCCCTGCGTTCGCAACTGTACGCTTGATGCGAGTGACACCTGCCTGGGGTGTGGACGGACGCTGACAGAGATCCTCGACTGGCACAGGCTTGACCCGGCAGGCAGGGAAGCTGCGTTCGAGCGCGCGAAACACAGACTCGCCGAGAGGGCGCGAGCGCCCTGAGCCCTTCAAGGCTCACCCATTCCTACCGTCATCAGGGGGCACGTTCATGCAGAGGAAAATCCCGCAACTTCTGGGCGCGTCCTGCGCAGCCCTGCTCTCGCTGCCGTTGATCGCAGCCGACACCGGCTATTCACCCTACGCCGGCCGCACCTTCCCTGAGCGCCTGCTCTGGGGTGATACCCACCTCCACACCAGCGTCTCTGCCGATGCCTCTTCCTTTGGCAACACGAAGATCGGCCCCGAGCAGGCCTTCCGCTTCGCGCGCGGCGAGACCATCACCGCGCACAACGGCATGCCGGTGCGCCTGTCGCGGCCGCTGGATTTTCTGGTGGTGGCCGATCACGGCGAGTATCTGGGCGTGCTGCCCGGTATCCGCGCCCATGATCCCGAACTGATGCAGACCGAGACGGGCAAGCGCTGGGCGGGATACCTCGAGGACGGCGGAGATACCACGCGCATCCTGATGGAATGGGGCGCCGCTCTCGCCGAGAACAAGGACCTTATCCGCAGCGACAGTTACCCCCGCAGCATGTGGAACCAGGTCACAGCCACCGCCGACCGCTTCGACGAACCCGGGCGCTTCAGCGCCTTCGCGGGCTACGAGTGGACCTCCATGCCCGATGGCGACAACCTCCACCGCATCGTGATGTTTGCCGATGGCGCAGAGCGCACGCGGCAGGTGCTGCCCTTCACGGCGCTGGACGGCCTGGATCCGGAGGCGCTCTGGGCCTATCTCGCCGACTACGAGAAGCGCACCGGCGGGCAAGCGCTCGCGATACCGCACAACAGCAACGTGAGCGGCGGTCTGATGTTCCGGCCGCTCGATTTTTCCGGAGCTCCTTTCGACAAGGATTACGCCGCACGACGTGCCCGCTGGGAGCCGCTGGTCGAGGTCACGCAGATCAAGGGAGATTCCGAAACCCACCCGCTCAACTCGCCCAACGACGAGTTCGCCGGCTATGAGATCTGGGACCGCGCCAACCTCGGCATGCGCCATGCGCAGACGCCGGAGATGCAGCCTTACCAGTACGCGCGCGCTGCGCTGCGGATCGGCCTTGCCGAGCAGGCGCGCCTCGGCGTGAACCCCCTCGCGTTCGGCATGATCGGCAGCACCGATGCACACACGGGTCTGGCGACGGCGGAAGAGAACAATTTCTGGGGCAAGGCCACCAGCGGCGAGCCCTCGGAGGAGCGTGCACACCAGCCGTTCATCCGCGGTGCCAACCCCGATCTCGTGATGCAGATGTCCGAGATGGCGGCTTCGGGGTATGTGGCGGTCTGGGCGCACGACAACACCCGCAAGGACATCTTCACCGCGATGAAACGTCGCGAGGTCTACGCGACCACGGGTACGCGCATGCAGATGCGCTTTTTCGGGGGGTTCGATTTCGTGGCGGAAGATGCGCGCGTCGCGGATATTGCCGCCACCGGCTACGCCAAGGGCGTGCCGATGGGCGGTGATCTCGTCAAGGCACCGAAGCGCCGCGCGCCGGCTTTCCTCGTCTCGGCCATGCGCGACCCGATCGGTGCGAACCTCGATCGTATCCAGGTGGTGAAGGGTTGGCTCGGCAAGGACGGCAAGACGGCCGAGCGCGTCTATGACGTGGCCTGGTCCGGTGATCGCGAGCCCGATGCCAGCGGCAAGCTCCCGCCCGTTGGCAGCACGGTGGACGTGGCGACCGCGACCTGGCGCAACAGCATCGGCTCGGCCGAGCTCTCGGCCGTATGGACCGACCCGGATTTCGACCCGGCGCAGCCTGCGTTCTGGTACCTGCGCGTCATCGAGATTCCCACGCCGCGCTGGACGGCCTACGACGCCCGCGTCTTCGGCGGATCGCCCGATGCCACGCGCCCGCTCGTGCAGCAGGAGCGCGGCTACAGCTCGCCGATCTGGTACACACCCTGAGGGTACTGGTCATGTGAGGAGGTGTCGGGTCACACTTGAAGGGCACATAAGTCGAAGCGGGTTGCAGGAGGCGAATCCATGATGTTTCGAGTCCGTTCATGGTGGTGGTGCACGTTGGCTGCACTGAGTTCGGGTGTTGCCCTGCAGGTCCGGGCCGAGGTGCTCGAGGAAATCATCGTCACGGCGCAGAAGCGAGAGCAGAGCCTGCAAGATGTGGGGCTCTCTGTCTCGGCGTTCACGGGCGAGCAAGTGCGTGAGCTCGGCTTCCGCACCACCACGGACGTCACCGCCTTCACGCCCGGCCTCAATTTCACCTCACCCCAGGCAGAGGGCAGCCAGGTCAATTTCTTCCTGCGTGGCGTGGGGCTGAACGACTTCGCCGATGCCAACGAAAACCCCGTCGCCGCCTATTTCGACGAGGTGTACCGCGGGGCGATGGGCGGCTTGTCCTTGCAGCTCTTCGACATCGACCGCATCGAGGTGTTGCGTGGGCCACAGGGTACGCTCTACGGGCGCAATACCACCGGCGGTCTGGTGCATTTCCTGTCGCGCCGGCCCACGGAAACCCCGGAGGGTTACGTGCAGCTCGGCGTGGGCGAGCGCGGCCGCCTGCAGTTCGAGGGCGCGGCTGGCGGACCGATCACGTCCGCTGTGTCCGGACGCATCGCCGTCAGCACGGAAGACCAGGACGGCTATGTGAAGAACCGCGCGCCCGGCGTGGACGATTACAGCGCAATCCACGCCCGCGCAGCACGCGGCCAGTTGCTCTGGAATGGCACTGAAAACGCATCCCTGCTCCTCGCTGCGCACCACTCACGTAACGACGCGCAGGTGGGCGGCTGGCAGCATCAGGTGATTGGCGTGTCGGATGGCGGGGATGGCCGCGTGGCGCTGGGCCCCACGGATACCAACACCGCCTGCCCTACCGGGCCGGGGCAGGACTGCTTCGGCTACCGCGATACAGACAACGATCCCTGGGCCGGAGAGTTCGATCGTGACGGGCGCGTGGAAGTCGAGGCGCGAGGCCTGTCGGCGCGTCTCGAACTCGATCTGGGTGATGTCTCGCTGGTGAATATCGCGGCGCTGGATCGCGTTGACCGCTTGCAGGAAGAAGACACCGACGGAGGGCCCTTCCCACTGCTGATTCCCACGTTTTCCGCGGGCACCGAGCAGATCACGGAG
>JBILEG010000407.1:0-3620 GCA_044352225.1 Pseudomonadales bacterium
CGACAAGCGCCGTGATGGGCGCCACCGCGCCGCTGCAGGTCGACAGCGGATGACGCTCGGCGTGCGCGCTCACGGCGGTGACGCGCTCGCCATCGTGCGTGATGCGGATGGAAAAGGCGTGCGGATCGTCTTCGAGCGCGCCTGTCACCGTGAAGGCGTCGGGTGCATCGAGCAGTACCACGCGCCGGTAGCAACCCTTGCCGTAGTTCGGGTCGAGCGGTGCGAGCGCGGCGTAGTCGGACTCGTGGATGTCCATGCGGTCACGAAGCCATCAGGACACGCCGCGCGCCCGAAGGCGCACGGCGCGACGGAGGCTTACCAGCCCGTGACCTCTTTAACGGCAGCACCGATGTCGGCAAGGCTGCGGACGGTGCGCACGCCAGCGGCTTCCAGCGCGGCGAATTTCTCGTCTGCCGTGCCCTTGCCACCCGAGATGATCGCGCCGGCATGGCCCATGCGCTTGCCCTTGGGCGCCGTGACGCCTGCGATGTAGGACACCACGGGCTTGGTGACATTCGCCTTGATGAAGGCGGCGGCTTCTTCCTCGGCGCTGCCGCCGATCTCGCCGATCATTACGATGGCCTCGGTGCCGGGGTCATCCTGGAACATGCGCAGGATGTCGATGAAATTCGAACCCGGGATCGGATCACCGCCGATGCCCACGCAGCTCGACTGACCGAAGCCCGCATCGGTGGTCTGCTTGACTGCCTCGTACGTGAGCGTGCCGGAGCGCGAGACGATGCCCACACGGCCGGGCTTGTGGATGTTGCCCGGCATGATGCCGATCTTGCACTCGCCAGGCGTGATCACGCCCGGGCAGTTCGGCCCGATCAGGCGCACGCCGAGTTCGTCGCACTTCACTTTCACATCGAGCATGTCGAGCGTGGGCACACCCTCGGTGATGCACACGATCAGGCGCAGGCCCGCGTTGGCTGCCTCGAGGATGGAGTCCTTGCAGAAGGGAGCCGGCACGTAGATGACAGAGGCATCGGCGCCCGTGGCTTCGACGGCGTCACGCACGGTGTCGAAAACGGGAAGGCCGAGGTGGATCTGACCGCCTTTGCCGGGTGTCACGCCACCGACCATCTGGGTGCCGTATTCGATCGCCTGTTTCGAGTGCGAGGTACCTTGCGAGCCGGTGAAGCCCTGGCAAATGACCTTGGTGTCCTTGTTGACCAGAATGCTCATCGTGCTTACCCCTTCGCTGCCTTGACCACGGACTGCGCTGCCTCGGTGAGGCTGTCGGCCGCGATGATGTTGAGTCCGCTCTCTGCAAGCATCTTGCGGCCCAGCGGCGCGTTGTTGCCTTCGAGGCGAACGACCACGGGCACCTTGACGCCCACCTCGGCCACAGCGCCGATGATGCCTTCGGCGATCAGGTCGCAACGGACGATACCGCCGAAGATATTCACCAGCACCGCGCGCACGGCGGTATCGGAGAGGATGATCTTGAAGGCCTCGGAAACGCGCTCTTTGGTAGCACCGCCGCCGACGTCAAGAAAGTTCGCAGGGCGACCGCCGTGCAGGTTGACGATGTCCATGGTGCCCATCGCGAGGCCCGCGCCGTTCACCATGCAGCCGATGTCGCCGTCGAGGGCGACATAGTTGATTTCCCACTGCGCGGCATGCACCTCGCGGGCATCTTCCTGCGAGGGATCGTGCATTTCGCGAAGCGCCTTCTGACGGTAGAGCGCGTTGCTATCGATGTTGATCTTGGCGTCGAGGCAATGGAGGTTGCCGGCGGTAGTGATCACCAGCGGGTTCACTTCGAGGAGCGCGAGGTCTTTGTCTTTGAACAGCTTCGCGAGCTTGAGGAAGATGTCGACGAACTGGTTCACCTGCGGACCCTTCAGGCCCAGCTTGAAGGCGAGTTCACGGCCCTGGTAGGGCTGTGCGCCGGTGAGCGGATCGATGGCGGCCTTGAAGATCTTCTCGGGCGTCTCGTGGGCGACTTTCTCGATTTCGACGCCGCCCTCGCTGGAGGCCATGAAGACGATGCGGCGCGAGCCGCGATCCACGACTGCGCCCAGATAAAGCTCGGAGGCGATATCGGTGCAGGATTCGACCAGGATCTTCGAGACCGGCTGGCCTTTCTCGTCGGTCTGGTAGGTGACGAGGTTGCGGCCAAGCCAGTGCGAGGCAAAGGCGCGGATCTCGTCCTTGCTCTTCAGCAGCTTCACGCCACCGGCCTTGCCACGGCCACCCGCATGCACCTGTGCCTTCACGACCCACATATCGCCACCGATGGCGTCTGCGGCATCAGCGGCCTGATCGGGCGTGTCGACGGCAAAACCCTTGGAGACGGGAAGCCCGTACTCGGCAAACAGTTGCTTGCCCTGGTACTCGTGCAAATTCATGGCGTGGTGATCCTGCGTACGACTGGGATGGGGCCAGGGAGGCATGCCACATGGGGCGCCCCCGGAGCGGCGTGCATTATGTCCAAAAACAGACGCCCGTCATACCCTGAATGGGGGTTGTCTGGCACGGATCTCCGGCGGTCAAGATTGCGCCGGGTGCCAGCTCGAATGGCGCTACCGGTTGGGTGCAGAAGCTCGCAGCCGAGAACCCTGCGTTCGACGCCTACTCGACAAATGCCCGAAGGAAGCGCCCGTTCCTCAGACCGTAACCGTAACGCGGAGAAAGGGAATGCAGAGTCGTGGATGCTGCGCTGATGCGTTGCCCCATCAGGCAGGAGGGGGAGAGCTCCGGCCCCGCAGGCGGGGCCGGAGAGGACGGGCAGAGTATCAGCGAGCGAGTTCAGCCGTGATGTGCACGCGGCGGTTCTGCTGGCGACCGTCGGCAGTATCGTTAGAGGCGACCGGGTCAGCCTCGCCACGACCAGAGGTCGAGATCTTCGAGCCATCAAGTCCCTGAGACGCGAGATACTCGCGCACGGAGGCTGCACGACGCTCGGACAACGCCTGGTTGTAGGCATCGCTACCCTTGCTGTCGGTATGACCGACGATGTTCATGGCCTTGAGCGATGCGCCCTTGTACTTCTGGACGATCGTGTCGAGCGCTTCGACAGCATCCGGGCGCAGATTCGATTTGTCGAAGTCGAAGAGTGCGTCTCCGCTCAGCGTGATGGTTTCGGGAGCCGGTGCAGGCGCGGGCGCCGGTTCGGCCGCAGGAGCTGCTGCAACGGGCTCGGCCATGGGTGCTTCTTCAGGCTGACAGGCGCAACCAGCCAGAAGCACCATCGAGAGAGCAGCTACGGCAAGCGGGAGTTTCTTCGAAACGGAGGTCATTGTCGTTTTCCTGTGTGGCTTGGGATGTGTGATCAGGCGGACGACGCGGCCCGCCTTGGACTCAGTCTACTTCTTCTTGCGATTTGGAACATGTATCGCGTGTCCCAGCGACGCAAGCACAGCTTCGTGCACCCCCTCTGACAGGGAGGGGTGCCCGAATACGATGAGCGCGATGTCCTCGGCGCTGGCACCGAATTCCATCGCGATGACGATCTGCTGGACCAGATCAGCCGCGCTCGGCCCGATGATGTGGCAACCGAGGATGCGGTCGGTCTCTTCGTGGCGGAGGATCTTGACCAAGCCCGCCGTATCGTTTGCCGCCATGGCGCGACCGCTCGCCACGAAGGGGAAAACCCCCGCGGTATAGGGCGT
>JBILEG010000410.1:0-3606 GCA_044352225.1 Pseudomonadales bacterium
CCCCCCGACTCCGTGTGTGCCGCGACGCGTACGGCAAGCACGCGGCCGCGCTCGTCTGCCGCGAGCAGCAGATCGATGGGGCCGCCATAGCCCTCGTGCGCGCGCAGCGGCAGTACGACGGCGGCAGAGCCCGAGCTGCTGCGCAGACGCCATGCCTGCCGAGGTGCAGGCAAGCCGAGCAGTGCGGGATCCTGCACGCTGAAGGCGTGTTGCTGCGTGTATCCGATGGCTGCCATCTCGGCGAGCAGCGCATCGGTTACCTCGGCGGGGCTTGGCGCGCCTCGTTGCACGCCCCCCCGCCAATCGATCATCAGCAAGGCCAGCAGCATCAGTGCCCGCACAGCGTCCGGCGCATGACGTCGCGCGGCGGCAAAGCTCCGTGATGCGTCGAAGGCAGCACCGCGGCGAGGCGCCGACGCCGCTATGAGTATCCGATCCGCGAAAGGCGTCACGGCGTTTGCTGCCAGCACGGCGAAGGCGATGCCATCCGGCCAGCCACCGCTGCTGCGCATGAGGTACATCAGCGCTCCCGTGAGGATGCCGCCGAGCAGCCGCACACGCGGGTGCCGCGGGCTGCTGCCCGGTTCGGTGAGGATGAAGAAGGCCGCGAGCATCGTGCCGCCGCCGAGGAGATGGAAGAGCACCGGGCCGCCGCTGGCGGAGCTGCCGTCGTCGTTCAGCAGCGCAGGAACGCCGAGCCCGAGCAGCAAGCCGAGCGGCGCGCGCCAGTCGATCAGCTTCCGTTGAACCAGCCACATGCCGCCGGCAAGGAACGCAGCGTTAGCCCATTCCCAGCCTCGGCCAGCGAAGGCTCCGAACTGTGGCTGCAGCTGCCGCAATTCCGCGACGGTATGCGCCGTGTCGTGTCGAAGCACCTCGAGCGGCGTGGCCATGGTGAAGCCGTCCAGCCCCGTGGCAGGCAGCATTCCCAACGAGGCGCGGACCGCATCTGCCATCCCCATCGGCAGGTTCTGTGCCGCACCGTCCGGCCCCGGCCAGCGTGACATCTCCCGCGGGAAACACAGCAGCAACGCGGCGTACGCGAGCATGGCCGGATTGAACAGCGTGCCGCCCGTGCCGTTGCCAAGCCGGCGCCCCACGGCCACGGCGATCACCGCGGCCGCCGCAGCCAGCCACCACGGGCAGGCGGCCGGCAGTGACACGGCAAGCAGCAGAGAGAGGAGCAGCGTTCCGCGGTCTGCTCGGGGCGGAATCGGCGTTTTGCCTTCCACCTTTCGCGCGATCCCTTCGGCGAGCAAGGCGGCCGCCGCTATCCAGAGGACATTCAGCAGCACACCTGGCCCGAAGCACAGCAGCAGCGCCATCACGCCAGGCAGCAGCGCGAGCAGCACCGCATCCACCGGTGCGAGTGATTTCACGGCAGGCGAATCAGCCTCCGAGTTCATTGTTTCCGCCGGGCGTGGTCGTGCTGCGCCGTGCGCGCACGCGCTCGATGGCCTCGCGCACGGTTTGCGCACGTCGGGCGCGCAAGGCGGCCGCGGCGCGGCGCGCATCCCGTGCCTCTCGCTCGGATAAAAGCACCCGCCGCGTGCGCTCGCGCCGCGCATCCGCCCGGTGGCGCGCTACTGTCGGTGACCACGTGGGAGTCTCGCCTGACGCGAGATCCCGCAGTTCGATGCAATCCACAGGGCAGGGCGGCAGGCACAGCCCGCAGCCCGTGCATTCCGCCGCGATCACTGTGTGCATCATCTGCGGTGCGCCGAGGATGGCGTCGACAGGGCAGGCGCGCACGCACTTGAAACACCCGATGCATTCTTCCTCGCGGATGAAGGCAACCGCAGGCAAGGGTGCTGGCTCGAGGGTGGGATCCAGAGCGACTGCCGGCCGATCGAGCAGCACCGCCAGCGCGTGGATGGTGGCGTCGCCGCCCGGCGGACAGCGGTTGATCGCTTCGCCTGCCGCAATGGCCTCGGCGTAAGGGCGGCAGCCGGGATGCCCGCAGCGCGCGCATTGCGTCTGCGGCAGGCAGTCCTCGATGCGCGCGACGAGTAGCGGGTCGATGTTTACTTCACCTGCATGCCGGGTTGCGCGCCGCTGTCCGGCGAGAGCAGGAAGATCTCTTTCCCGCCGGGGCCGGCCGCGAGCACCATGCCCTGCGACACGCCGAAGCGCATCTTGCGTGGCGCGAGGTTCGCCACCACCACCACGAGGCGGCCCACCAGTGACTCGGGTGCATAGGCGCTCTTGATGCCCGCAAAGACATTGCGTTCGCCATCGCCCAGATCGAGCGTCAACTGGATCAGCTTGTCCGCACCGTCCACATGCGCTGCCGCTGCAACGCGGGCGACGCGCAGGTCGATCTTCGCGAAATCATCGATGCTGATTTCCGGCGCGATGGGGAGCACGGGAGTTGCAGGCGCAGCGGCAGGGGCTGCGGCCGGGGCGGCGTTGCTCTTGCTGTCTTCGATCATGGCGTTCACCTTGTCCATATCCACCCGGTTCATCAGCGGCGAGAAGGCCGCGACGGTGTGAGTTCCCAGCGGCGCCGCGAGGGCGTCCCAGGTGAGCGTGCTCTGCAGGAAAGCCTCGGCGCGTGCTGCCATCGCCGGCAGCACGGGCTTGAGATAGGTCATGAGCACGCGGAAGAGTTCGATGCCGGTCGAGCACACCGCCTGCACACGCGCTTCCTGCGCAGGGTCCTTGGCGAGTTGCCAGGGTTTCTCCTGGTCGATGTACTGGTTGGCACGGTCGGCGAGGCCCATCACCACGCGCATCGCCTTGGCGTATTCGCGCTGCTCGTAATGCGCAGCGATGGTGTCTGCTGCAGACGTCAGCTCGGACACCAGCGCAGGATCCGCACCGTCGAGTTTCCCGTCGAAGCGTTTGCTGATGAAACCCGCACAACGGCTCGCGATATTCACCACCTTTCCTACCAGATCGGCGTTCACCCGCAGCACGAAGTCTTCGAGGTTCAAGTCGATATCTTCCACCGCGGGGCCCAGCTTGCCCGCGATGTAGTAGCGGAAGTACTCGGGGTCGAGATGTTCGAGATAGGTGCGGGCCATGATGAAGGTGCCGCGAGACTTCGACATTTTCTGGCCGTTCACCGTGAGGAAACCGTGGCAGTGCACGGCGGTGGGGCGACGGTATCCCGCGCCGTGGAGCATCGCGGGCCAGAAGAGCGTATGGAAGTAGGCGATGTCCTTGCCGATGAAATGGTGCAACTCGGCGTTGCTGTCCGGCTTCCAGAAATCGTCGAAGGAGAGCCCGGTGCGATTGCAGTAGTCCTGCGCGCTCGCCATGTAGCCGATGGGGGCTTCGAGCCACACGTAGAAGTACTTGCCCGGCTCGCGCGGGATCTCGAAACCGAAGTAGGGCGCATCTCGCGAGATGTCCCAGTCCTGCAGGCCCTGCTCGAACCACTCGGCGAGCTTGTTGGCGATCTCGGGCTGCACCGAGGCGCTGGTGGTCCACTCGCGGAGCATCTGCTCGAAGGCGCCGAGGCGGAAGAAGAAGTGTTCGGATTCGCGTGTGACGGGTGTGGCACCCGAGAGTACCGAAACCGGATTCTTGAGATCCGTGGGCCCGTAGGTGGCGCCGCAGACCTCACAGGAATCCCCGTACTGGTCCGGCGCGCTGCAGCGC
>JBILEG010000409.1:0-3606 GCA_044352225.1 Pseudomonadales bacterium
GTCATCGCCTCGGGCAACGTGCTGCATACACTGACCACCGACATGCTTGATCTTTCCAGGGCCGAATCGGGCCACCTGGAACTGCTCGCCAGGCCGTTTGGATGCCGCGAATTGCTGCAGCAGACCGTAAAGCTCTTCGCTCCCGCCGCACGTTCAAAGCAGCTCTGGCTGGGCGCGGTGTGCCTGGAGGAGGGGCCTGCTGTCTATCTGGGCGATAACCTGCGTCTGGGCCAGATGCTGTCGAATCTGGTGGGCAATGCGATCAAGTACACGGAGACCGGCGGGGTGAATATCACCGCCCGCGAACTCTCGCGCGGGAACGGCATGGCACAGGTCGAGTTCGTCGTCACAGACACGGGCATCGGCGTGGATGAGAGCGGCCGTGCCCTGCTGTTCGAGCCCTTCTCCCAGGTTGAAGAAGTGCTCACCCGCCGACAAGGCGGTGCCGGGCTCGGCCTTGCCATCGTCCGGCAGTTCGCTGAACTCATGGACGGCGAAGTCGGCGTTGAGAGCAGCCCCGGCAAAGGTTCACGGTTCTGGTTTACCGTGAAGCTCGCGATCGCAGGAGAGGCCACTGCCTCTGTTTGATGTGTCCGTGCAATCCATGACCCAGGAGGCAAACCTTGGCAGTACCGAGCACCGTCATCCGCGTCGACCCGGATCCCCTTGAGCCCTACGCCATCTCCCCCGGCTGGCGTGTTGGCGACCTGCTGTTCCTCTCGGGGCAGGCTTCCATCGACGAGCAGGGCGCGCTCGTGGGAGTAGGCGATTTCGATGCGCAGCTCGCGCAGACTTTCCGTAACATCGACCGTGTGCTGGAGGCGGGTGGCAGTCACCGCGGTCGCATCGTGAAGGTCACGATCTACCTCACCGACATGGGCAATTTCCCGAAGATCGTCGAGGCGAGAAAGCACTACTTCAGCCCCCCGTGGCCGGCGGACACCATCGTGGAGGTGCGTTCGCTCGCGTTGCCGGAGCTCATGGTCGAGATCGATGTGATCGCGGCGGGCTGAACGGGGTGAGGTTGCGGCCTGCGTGTTAGTGTCGCGGGCATGGCCCGCTCCTGCACCAGGATCATGCGCGCCGATGCAGGGTGGCATGGCCCGCTCGTGCATGAGCGCCGCCCGTAGGAGGGGGCCATGCCCCCGACCGCTATACCCCGGAAATGATTGCCGATTTACAGAGCCGATTATGAGGCTTTCTTGACCTGAATCATGGGCTCTTGCTCCGCAACAGCGTCCTCTGTAAGTGCACACACCTACATTGGAAGGCACCGCATGTCAGGGCCCCGATATTCCCTCGACGCATCCACGCATCCGGCCGTGTCTACCGGAGAACAAACCCCACCCGTCGTTCATCTGCAAGCGCGCGCTCCCGACAAGGCTCCCGAGCAGATTCTTCTTGCGCCTGACGAGGAAGAGCCCTGCCCTTGGAGCCCGCACGATTCTGCAGGCTGCGCCGAGTTCTCCCCGCAGAATTGTGATCACCGCTGCCTGAAGACAGGGCCCGGCTGACGCCCGCTCAGCGCCCCTTCCACTCGGGTTTGCGCTTCTCAGCGAAGGCGCGTGCGCCCTCCAGCTGGTCCTCGCTCGCGTATAGCACGTCCACGGTTTTGAGCTTGCGCTTCGTCACGAGGTCGAAGGCCTCCTGCACGGGGAGATGCGCCGTCTCCCGCGCGATTTCCTTGATGGCAGCAAAGACGAGCGGCGGGCCGTCTGCGAGCATCTCCGCGATTTCCCGGGCGCGCGTCATCAGCGCAGCGGCAGGCACGATCTCGTTCACCAAGCCCCACTGTTTCGCTTCTGCGGCGTCGAAGCGCCGGCCCGTGAAGAGCATTTCCATGGCGACATGGTACGGAATGCGTCGCGGGAGCTTGATGGTGGCGGCGTCTGCCACGGTGCCGGAGTTGATTTCGGGCAGCGCGAAGGTGGCGTGCTCGGCGGCGAGGATGATGTCGCAGGAGATCATGATCTCGAAGCCGCCGCCGAAGGCGATGCCGTTGATCGCGCCGATCACGGGTTTGTTCAAACCGGGCAGCTCCTGCAGACCGCCGAAGCCGCCCACGCCGTAATCCGAGTCGGGCGCTTCACCCTCGGCTGCCGCCTTGAGATCCCAGCCCGGGCAGAAGAATTTTTCGCCCGCGGCGGTGAGGATCGCCACGCGCAGTTCCGGATCGTCCCGGAAGCCCGCGAACACATCGCCCATGATGCGGCTGGTCGCGGCATCGATGGCGTTTGCTTTGGGGCGGTCGATGGTGACTTCGAGCACGCGGCCGCGGCGCTCGGTACGGATCGGTGCGTTCATGGGTTGCGCATCCTGATGAGGGCGTCGACGGCGACGGCGCCGTTGGGGAAGACCAGCAACGGGTTCACGTCGAGTTCCTCGACCAGCCCCTCGTTGGCGAGCGCAAAGGCGGCGATGGCCTCGATGGCGCGTACCACGGATGCGGCATCTCCGTGCTTGCCGCGGAAACCGGTAACCAGCCGCCATACCTTGAGCGAGGCAAGCGCATGCTCGATCTCCGCGCGCGTTGCCGGCAGCAGCAGCGTGGCGGAATCCGCGAGCAGTTCGGTGAGCACGCCCCCCGCGCCGATCACCAGCGCCGTGCCGAACTGCGGGTCACCGGTGAGGCCGATGATCAGTTCGGCCACAGCACCCTTGTGCATGCGCTCGACCAGCAGGCGCGGCGCAAGCGCCGAGAGACGCGCCGCCGCCGCAGCCACCGCCTCCGCATCGCGCAGATCCAGCACCACGCCGCCGGATTCTGTCTTGTGCGCGATCGCGTCCGAAGAGACTTTCAGCGTCACGGGATATCCGATGCGCTCCGCTGCCGCGACGGCCTCGTCCGGTGCGCACTCGACGCCCTCGGGTACGAGCAGTCCGTGATCTGCGAGCAGGCGTTTAGCCGCGAATTCGCCGATGGTTTTCAACGTGCCGCCTCGTACCACGGGCACATGGAGCAGCGGAGGTTCCTCTGACGCGGCCCAGAAGGCACCGATGCGCGCCGCGGCCTCGAAGGCAGTGAGCGCATCGTCCATCCCGATCATCGGCGCGACGCCGGCCTCACCCAGTTCGGCCGCCAGAGCGAGCGGCATGCCCTCGGGCAGGGAACTCACCACCGCGGCGCGTGCGCCGGTGCGGCGGGAGGCTTCCATCAGCGCGCGCGCCGTCGCCACCCAGGCATCGGGCTTCATGTGCGGGCTGGTGGGCGTGTCGAGGATCAGCATCGCCGTGTCGAAACCCCCGTCCAGCACGGCGCTGAAGGTGGCGAGGAGTTTCTCGGGCTGGTTCCAGATGAAGGTGTGGTAGTCGAGCGGGTTGTCGATACTCACGAACTCGTTCAGCGTGGCCGCGACACGCTCGCGCGTGGCCGGATCGAACGTCGGAAAGCTCAAGGCGCGCCCCAGCGCCAGATCGGCAGCCAAGGCCGCTTCGCCCCCTGAGCAACTCATCGAGACCAGGCGACCGCCGGCGATGGGCCCGCCGAAATGCAGGAACTTCAGCGTCTCGACGAAGGCGCTGACCGTGTCCACGCGCGCGATGCCGTGCCGCGCAAAGAACGCCGAGTAGAGAGCGTCGCTGCCCGAGAGAGACGAGGTGTGGCTC
>JBILEG010000408.1:0-3606 GCA_044352225.1 Pseudomonadales bacterium
CATGGGCATGATCGGCAAGAGCGAGCGCGGCCCCGTGGCGATCGAGGCCATCCGCGACAACGGTGCCGTCTACCTGATGGCCGTGGGCGGCGCAGCCTACCTCGTGTCAAAAGCCATCACCGCCGCACGCGTGCTGGCCTTCCCCGAGCTCGGCATGGAGGCGATCTACGAGTTCGAGGTGCGCGACATGCCCGTCACCGTGGCGGTGGATGCGCGTGGCGACTCGGTGCACACCAGCGGCCCGAAGCTCTGGCAGGCGCGCATCGCCGAACAGCACATCGACGTGCGCTGAGCAGCACGGCGTGGCGGCACCGGCGAGCTTCTACTGGCACGACTACGAGACCTTCGGCCGTGACGCCGCGCTCGACCGTGCAGTCCAGTTCGCCGGCATCCGCACCGATGCCGAGCTGAACGAGATCGGCGAACCGCTCGATATCCTCTGCCAGCTGCCGGAGGACTATCTCCCGCACGCGGGCGCGCTCATGGTGCACGGCATCACGCCGCAACGCGCCAATGCCGAGGGCTTGCCCGAGCCGCGCTTCGTAGCGCGCATCCATGCCGAGCTCGCCACGCCCGGCACCTGCGGCGTGGGCTACAACACGCTGCGCTTCGACGACGAGTTCACCCGCTTCGCCCTGTACCGCAACTTCTACGACCCCTACGAGCGCGAGTATCGCAACGGCAATTCCCGCTGGGACCTGATCGATGTGATGCGCCTCGCCCGGCTGTTGCGCCCCGAGGGCATCCGCTGGCCTGACCTCGACGGCAAGCCGAGTTTCAAGCTCGAACAACTCGCCGCGGCCAACGGACTTCTGCACGAGAAAGCCCATGACGCGCTCTCGGATGTGCGCGCCACCATCGCACTTGCCCGTCTGCTGCGAGCAGCGCAACCGAAGCTCTTCGAGTGGGCTCTGAACTCGCGTGACAAGGGTTGGGTGCTGCAACAGTTGCCGGTGCGCGATCCCAAGCCTGTGCTGCATGTCTCCTCGCGCTTTCCCGCCGAGCAGGGCTGTGGCGCGCTGGTGCTGCCGATCGCCATGCATCCCGACAACCGCAACTCGGTGATCGTGTGCAACCTCACGCTGGATCCGGCGCCACTGATCGATCTCGATGCCGCGCGCATCCGCGAATTGCTCTACACGCGCAGTGAAGACCTGCCGCCTGGCATGGCACGTATCCCGCTGAAAGAGATCAAGGCCAACAAGTGCCCCATGCTTGCGCCGGCCGCCATGCTGACGCCTGATATTGCCGAACGCACGGGCATCGATCCGGTGGCCTGCCAGCGCAACGCCGCGCGGCTGCTGGCCGTGCCCGGTCTTGCCGCAAAACTGCGTGAGGTCTACGCCGTACCGCGCGAGAGCGCTGCGCCGCGCGATCCGGAGGCGGCGCTCTACGAGGGCTTTCTCGACGACCGCGACAAGGCGCTGTTTCCCGCAGTGCGCGCCGCAGGCGAGGCGGAGCTGCGTGATCAGCGTTTCCTGTTTCGCGACCCGCGCCTCGGCACGCTGCTCTTGCGCTACCGTGCGCGCAATTTCCCGGCATCCTTGTCTGCAGAAGAGCGTCTGGAGTGGCAGGAGCATATCGAGCGGCGCCGGCACGGGCAGCCACAACACGGCGTGCTCGATTGCCGCGGATTCGTGGCGGCCATCGAAGAAGCGCGCAGCACATATACGGGGGATGCCGCGCGCTTGCGACTCCTCGACGAACTTGCCGCATGGGGTGCGCAGACCTGCGGCCGCAGCCTGACCGGAGACGCCGCCGATGCCCCCTGAAAAACCCCGCGTTGCGATGCTGCGCCCGGCCATCGCGCTGCTCGCACCCTACCGCGCACGCGTGCTGGGAGCCTCGGTGGCGCTGGTGTTCACGGCCTGCATCAGCCTGGGGCTCGGGCAGGGCCTGCGTCTGCTGGTCGACAAGGGTTTCGCCACCGGCTCGCACGAGCAGCTGAACATGGCGGTGACGGTGTTCATGGGACTGGTGCTGCTGCTCGCGGCGGGCACCTTCGTGCGCTTCTACCTCGTGTCCTGGATCGGCGAGCGGGTGACGGCCGATATCCGGCGCCGCGTCTTCGATCATGTGGTGGGTTTGCATCCCGGCTTTTTCGAAACCAACGGCAGCGGCGAGATACAGTCGCGCATCACCGCCGACACCACACTGCTGCAGACCGTGATCGGCTCCTCGGTGTCGATCGCCTTGCGGAACTTCCTGATCCTGATCGGCGGCATCGCACTCCTGTTCGTGTCGAACCCCAAGCTCACGGGCATCGTGGTACTCAGCGTGCCCGCGGTGCTCGCGCCGATCATGGTGTTCGGGCGGCGCGTGCGTGCGCTCTCGCGCAGCAGCCAGGACCGGCTCGCTGATGCCGGCGCCTATCTGGGCGAGGCACTCGGCAACATCAAGACCGTGCAGGCCTTCAACCACGAGGATCTCGACCGCGCGCGTTTCGCCGGGCACGTCGAGGAAACCTTCCGCGTCTCGGTGCGTCGCATCACGCAGCGCTCCTGGCTCACGGTGATCGCGATCGTGCTGGTGCTGGGCGCGATCGGCGCGATGATCTGGGTGGGCGGGCAGGACGTGATCGACGGGCGCACCAGCCCGGGCGAGCTCACGGCTTTCGTGTTCTATGCCGTGATGGTGGCGCTCGCTGCTGGCGCTCTGTCCGAGGTCTTCGGCGACATACAGCGCGCGGCCGGCGCGATGGAGCGCTTGCTGGAACTGCTGGCCGAAGCGCCGCAGATCCGCACGCCGGAAAACCCTGTTCCGCTGCCTGCACGTCTCGCCGGGAGCATCTCGTTGCGGGACCTGCGGTTTGCGTACTCCTCGGCGCCAGACCGGTTTGCCATCGATGGCATCAGCCTCGATTTCGCGCCTGGCTCCAGCACCGCACTGGTGGGCACCTCGGGTGCGGGCAAGTCCACGCTGGTGGACCTGCTGTTGCGCTTCTACGAGCCGGTGTCCGGGCGGATCCTCATCGACGGCATCGATGCGGCCCGCGTGGATCCGCGCGAATTGCGTCGCCACTTCGCTCTGGTGCCGCAGCAGCCCGTGCTCTTCGCGGGCTCGGTGCGCGACAACATCGTCTACGGCGTCCCGGATGCCTCCACTGCAGACGTGGAGGCCGCGGCACGCGCCGCCCATGCATCCGAGTTCATCGAGCGCCTGCCCGAGGCTTACAGCAGCTTTGTGGGGGAGGGCGGTGTACGCCTATCCGGCGGTCAGCGCCAGCGCATCGCCATTGCCCGCGCCCTGCTGCGCAACCCCGAAATCCTGCTGCTCGACGAGGCCACCAGCGCCTTGGACGCCGACAGCGAGCATCACGTTCAGCAGGCCCTGGCCACGCTGATGCAGGGTCGCACCACCATCGTGATCGCCCACCGTCTGGCCACCGTGCGGCGTGTGGACCGCATCGTGGTGCTCGATCACGGCCGCATCGCCGCCACGGGCACCCACGAGGAACTGCTCGTCTCCTCGCCGCTCTACGCGCGCTGGGCCGAGTTGCAGTTCCTGGATGAAGGCCGCACGGCCAGCGCGTAGACTAGCGCGCGATCCGTCACCATCGAGGACCCCAGGATGCAGTTCGCCGGCTCGCATATCCTCTCGGTGGAG
>JBILEG010000058.1:0-12385 GCA_044352225.1 Pseudomonadales bacterium
GGGCTACCGGACGGGCGAAGAGACACCCAGCCCGGTCATGGAAAGCAGGGAACTGCGTTTCGATGATGCAGCCGGCGGCGTGATCCACGTGTACGAATGGGACAGCGGCGCGACCCTCGCCACCTACGCGCCGGGCACGGAGAACTTCGTGCGCGGCGTGCTGCGCGGACTCGTCCGCGAGCGGCGCAGCCGGGAGATTGGCGGGGAGATCCCGTTCATCGTCGCGCGGCATCAGGATGGCGCACTGACACTCGAAGACCCCGCCACCGGACGACGCATCAACCTGTGGGCGTTCGGACCCGACAACGCGCGCTCCTTCGCGCGTCTGCTCGAGGCGCTGCAACCGGAACCGGGCTGAGCCCTGCCGTTCATGCCGCAGTACCTACTCGACCTCCTGTTCGCGATGTTTGCCTGGTGGTTCGGCACAGGCGTGGTGCTGTACCTGAACCAGTTGCCCGAGCGCACCTACCGGTGGAGCCTCTCGGCCGCCACGCTGGTCATGCTGGCGTCCCTCTACGGCCTCACGCAGAGCGCGCAGGATGCGAGCAGCCGCGGCGCGCTGCTCGCGTTCACGCAGGCGCTGCTGGTGTGGGCGTGGATGGAGATGAGCTACTTCACGGGCGCACTTACCGGCCCCGACAACTCGCCCTGCCCCGCGGGCGCGCGCGGCTGGCAGCGCTTCCGCCTGGCCTTGCGCACCAGCCTCTACCACGAGATGGCCGTTGCAGCCGCGGGCGTGCTGATCATCCTCCTCACACTGGATGCCCCCAACCCCGTCGGGGCGTGGACCTACACCACGCTCTGGCTGATGCGCTGGAGCGCGAAACTCAATCTCTTCTTCGGCGTGGCGAACGTCCACGACGAGTGGTTCCCGCAGCGGCTCGCTTACCTCTCGAGCTACATCCGCCGCCAACCCATGAACCTGTTCTTCCCGCTGTCGGTGTGCGCGGGAACCGTCGCGGCGACCTGGATGTTCAGTGCAGCCGACACCACCGATTCCTTCCGCATGACGAGCCACGTGCTGGTGGGCACGCTGCTCGCACTGGGCACGCTGGAGCACTGGTTCCTGGTGCTGCCGCTGCGGGATTCGCTGTTGTGGCAATGGGCGCTCAAAGCTGCCCGCCGCGCAAAACAACCGGGACACGATGACCCGGACAAGACGACGTCCCTCGCCGTCGAGCTGCGCGAAAAGGACCGCGCTGCACGCGTCGAGAGGGCGATCACGGCTGGTTGACGTCAATCTGGATTGACTTTAGGCTGCATCCGACTCGTTGTTCCGGTCGTTCCTTGATCGACTGACTACGAAATGGCTCCCCGGGCAACGGCCCCGAGCGATGGATATAGCCAGCCGCCGAAGCGTTTCATGCCTCCGGGGGGCTGATAAATGAATAACTCTGTTGTGGGCGCTGCAGCGCAGCTCATCACATCCACCGCCGGGCAGCGCAAGCAGCCAGCAGCGGAGCCCTATTTTTCGGGAGCCTCCGCCGTCGGCTCAGCAGACTATGCCGAGGCGCTGTCACGACAGCCCCGCCACACGGCTGCACCTGCGGCCGTGTACCTGCACCTGCCCTTCTGCCCCTCGCGTTGCCTGAGTTGCGACCACAACACCAGCGTCAACCACGATCCCGCCACCATCGACCGTTATCTCGATTCGCTCGAGCGGGAGCTTTCGATGGTGACTGCTCTCTCGGGGATGCGCCGGCCCGTGGCGCAGTTGCACGTGGGCGGTGGCACACCGAATTACCTCTCGGAACGCCAACTGGTGCGTCTGGCAGCGTTGGTGGACACGCATTTCGCGCTGCTACCGGATGCCGAGGTCTCGCTGGAGGCAAACCCCGCGCGGGCGACACCGGGGCAACTGGAACTGCTCGCCGGCCTGGGATTCAAGACGATCCACTTCGAACTGCGCGATCTCAATCCCGTCGTGCAGCGCAGCATCGGCCGTGCGCACTCGGGTGCGATGATCCGGGATGTATTCGCCAATGCGCGGGAAGCGGGCCTTCGCACCATTGCCATGGACCTGCTCTACGGACTGCCGGGCCAAAGCCAGGCCAGCATTCGGCAGACCGTGGCCGAGGCACTCGCCCTGCAGCCTGACCGCGTGGCGTGCTACGCCTACTCGCGTCGCGCCGAATCCTTCCAGCACCAGCGCGCGATCGATCCGGACACCATGCCCTCTCTGGGCGACAAGCTCGCACTCTTCAACGCCATCGCCGAGGGCTTCGAGTCCGCAGGCTATGTTTGGGTGGGGCTGGACTCCTTCGTGCGACCCGGAGACCCTCTCGCGCTCGCGCAGAGCGAGAGCCGGCTTCGCCGCAACTGGATCGGTTACACGCTGCACGAGACCCGCGATCTCTTCGGTTTCGGCAGCAGTGCCATCAGCGAACTTGACGGCCTGTGCGTGCAGAACCATGTGGACATCGCACGCTGGCAGGCATCCTTGTCCGACGGTGAGTTCCCCGTGCGTGGCGGCGTGCGTCTGGACGCCCGGCAGCAACGCCGCCGTGATGCCATGACACAACTGATGTGCAACATGAGCCTGCGTGATTACGCGGCCCTGCAGGAAATTCCGGAAGGCCCGGGATCACTCGCGGATTACGAGCGCAATGGTCTGGTGCGCGTAAACGGTGACGCGGTGTCGATCACCCCTGAAGGACGCTTCGTACTGCACCATCTCTGGGGAGACAGCTCGCCCCGTCATCGTTGGGACGGTGTCTGGTAAACAAGCCCTGAGGGCGTGACGCGGGGCCCGATTGCACTCAGGCGACAGAGGCGCGCACCGTCCCGCGGCTGCAGATCTGCTCTACACAAGGCCTGAACTCGCCACGCAGTCTGGCCCACTCCAGCAGGAACCAGGGCGTGAACTCGCCAGGCGCGTCCGCGACGCGCCTGTCCACCTCGGCGCAATCGAACCAGGCCCACTCCGCGATCTCTGTCGGGTTGGGACACACCGTCTGATCCTGGCCCAGACGCCCCACGAACACAGAGCACAACTCGTGCTCGCTGCCCTTGTCGGCAAAAGCGGCGTGGTATTCGAAACGGTAAAGGCATTCAAGCTCCGCGCTGACGCCGAGCTCCTCTTTCAGGCGCCGGCGCGTGGCAAAGGCATAGGTCTCGCCACGCCGCGGATGGCTGCAGACGCTGTTCGTCCAGAAACCCGCCCAGAGTGGTTTTGCAGAAGCACGGCGGTGCAGCAGCACCGTGTCGGCATCCGCAAACAGGAAGATCGAGAATGCGCGGTGGAGCAAACCCCCGCCGCGATGCGCCTCTGCCTTGCTGCAATGACCGGTGACGGCGTCATCCCCGTCGACGAGAACCAGTTGCTCGTCGTCGAAGGACACGCACACGGCGTTCAGGCCATCAGACATCGGCCAGGCTCCAGCATAAAAACGACCGGGCTCCCTCGAGGGGAGCCGCAGCCCGAAGAAAGACCCGGTTTGGCGCCGACCCGAGGGGAAACTCCCCTGCGGGCAGCAAGAGGCCGCCTCACGACGGCCCGATTGCGAGCAATTCGCCGCCGGTGGAAACCGCTTCCGGAGAAGACGGATGCCGCCGACCGGCGCCTCCCGAGGATCGGGTGCCCAGTCCCGACCTTAACTGCGCGAGGCGGGCAAAGGCGCCATCTGGGCGGAGGCAACGGACGCCGAAGCGGCCGAACCTTCGATCCAGTTGTACTTGGCCGTGCTCAACATGATGAAGTGGAGCGTAAGGGCCAATACAGCCAGCCAGAGAGTCATCAGGATCATGACCCGACGCGGGTCGAAAATAAGCCACAGTCTGTACATTTCAGTTCTCCGTGCTCAAAGGGTTGCTGCAGTCCGGAAAGACTGCAATCAGAACCACGGCCTCCAGCTCCACACCAGCACGTGGGCGACCACGGCAACTGCGATGTAGGCCAAGGTCCAGGTCATGAAAGCGCTGTGGAATTCCCGCGCTTCCTGGCTAGTCAGACCAGTTTGATTTGCAGACATGTCTCAGTCCTCTAGTTGTAACTTCACGCACACCTTCCCGTACCCTCACGAGGAAAGTACGGACCCTCGCCTGCAGCTCGCCCCCGGGGGAGCTCGATGCAGGCATCCTCTGATCCGGCCGGCCGGTGCCAGGGCACTGGCCGGACGGTTCAGCAGATCCAGGACCGGGCGGAGGCAGTCGTCACACCGCCCCGGTCAGCAGCCGGATCACGCCGGCTGCGGTCAACACGATCTCAATGCCCTGCCGCCGGCGCCTCGGCCGCTGCGGCCTCAGGTGCTGCTGCGGGCTCCGCCGGCGGCGCGGGCGGCGCCGGAGGAGTCGTCTTCATGACTGCGAGCAAGCCCGGATAGGCCGGCGCCATCGGCGCGCCATAGAGCGGCTTGTAGGCGCCCTGGTGGCAGGTCTTGCAGCCGACTTTCAGCGGATCACCCAGCGGTCCCTTGCGGTGCGCGGGCAGGACGTCCGCGACCGAACCGATGTAGGTGTTGTTCATCTCGCGCACCTGGCGGATCGCGTTCCAGGCCTTGAGTCGCGTGGGCGGGCTCTCGGTCCAGCTCCCGAAGGCGCGGCTGTTGTGGCAGTAGGTGCAGTTCACGCCGAGCGAATCGGAGAAATGCATCATCAGCGCATAGGTGGCCTCGGTGTCCTTGACGTTGCGGTCGCTGGACTGCGGCAAGGCGGCTTCCGGCTGCACGCGGATGTTGTTGTCGTCCAGCAGGAACATGCTCAGCGGATCGAAGGGCAGCGAGGTATTCGCCACGGCGCCCACACCGCCCACGTTCTGGCCGGTCTGCTTCATGCCGCTCGCGTGCGAATAACCCGGGTTGCTCGTCCAGCTTTCAGACGGCACGGGATTGCCGCGGTGGCAGGTGTAACAGGTGACACCCGTATCACCCACGTGTGCCTTCCAGTCCTGGTTGGCTTTCTGGGTCATCGAGAGCATCACCCGCGCCACTTTCTTGGTGTAGAGAGCGTCGGAGGCGAAGTTGTTGCCCTCGTGGCAGTAGTTGCAGTTCTCGGGCTTGGCCCCCCCGGTCACCCAGGTGCTCATCGCGTTCATGGTCCGCGAGAACTCGGGCAGGCTGAGATCACCCAGGATCTGCACGTTCTGGTAGACCAGCGAGGCCTTCGGCAACGCGGGATCCACCGGAGCAGCAGGCTCCGGGGCCACCGGCATGTTCTGCGCGACCTTGTCGGCCAGCAGGCGCGGATTGACCACCTCCTCCATGCCATTGCCACGGTAGCCGCGCTGTACCGCGTCGACCGGAGGCCGCTCGCAGGCGGACAGCGCGAAGACCGCCGCCAGGGTGAATGCCGCCGTGCGGCAGATATTCATCGTTTTCATTGTGCTGCCCCCGAGGTCAGAGGATCGTGCAGCGGCATCGCATCGATCGCCGGGTAGGCAGGTGCCACCCCGTGCTTCACCGCCCACAGGTACCAGTTGTCGACGACCGTTCCGGTCAGGAGGATCCCGATGCCACCGGTCACCACGGTCAGCACCGCGAACCACCAGGCCCAGCGGTGGATGGATTCCATGGTCGCGTTGAAGCCCATGGTCCAGCGCCAGAAGAGCGCTGCACGCTCGGAGGCCGTGCCGCGGTCCACGATCTGGTCTATCTCGCGATCGCCGCCATAGCGGCTCACGGCGAGGATCGTCCCGGCGTGCATCGCGAACAGCACGGTGGAGCCGTACAGGAACACGATCGAGAGCATGTGGAACGGGTTGTAGAACAGGTTGCCGTAGCGGATGGAAAACGCCGCGGTCCAGTCGAGGTGCGGGAAGATCCCGAAGGGCACCGCTTCGCTCCAGCTGCCCATCATGATCGGCCGTATGAAGCCGAGCACCAGATAGAGCCAGATCGCGCCGGCGAAAGCCCACGCCAGGTGGTTACCCATGCCGAGCGCCTTGGAGCGCTGGAAGGTTCGCCACCACCAGAGCAGGATCGAGATCGTCAGGAAGAAGCCCGAGAGCAACCACCATCCGCCTTCATCCATGGGCGGGATACCGAGGCCGTACTTGGCCGCCGGTGGCTCGAGCGCGAGCCAGGGTAACTGGCGGAAGAATTCCGCGATGTTCCAGTTCACCGAGGCGAGCATGTTGAATCCGATGATCTCGAAGGCTGCGAAGCCGAAGATCAGGGATGCAAGTCCGCTCGCTCCCAGGTGGATCGGACCCAACTGGGCGTCGCCCAGTTTGCCCATCCAGTAGGAGTGTCCGATATCGCGTGTGCGATTTTCGCCGTCCTTTCCGATGGGGACGCCGGGATACGCCGGCGACTGGACCTGAACGCGTGTGAAGATATTCTGGTACTCGACCATGACAGGGCCCTCGACTCAGTTCCAGATCGGCAGTTGAAGCCACCAGTTCCACCATTCCGGCCATCCTCTGGTCCAGAACGGGCCGCTGATGACGATGCAGACGGCGCTCCAGAAGGCCGCCGACACGGCCAGGAAGAACCCGAGCCTGTGGATGCCGAGCGCGCCGACCGAATACCCGATCTCATCGCGGAAGAAGGTGTTCTCGTGTTCGGCGGTCTTCACCGGCTCCCCTTCGGCGGGGTTGGTGGCCGCGAGCACGAGAGATCCGTGCATCGCCAGCGCGAGCACCGTCGTGAAGAAGAAGGTCACGCCCAGCATGTGCGCCGGGTTGTAGTGGAAGTGCAGGTACTGGTACCCGACGTTCGACACCCAATCGAGGTGGCTCAGGATGCCGTAGGGGAAACCGTGGCCCCAGGCGCCGAGCAGCAGCGGGCGGACAATCACCAGCGTCACGTAGGCGAGGATCGCGAAGCTGAAGGCGAAGGGAACGTGCAGGCCCATGCCCAGCTTGCGCGCGATCTCGACCTGCCGCAGGGCCCAGGAACCGAAGGCCCCCACCGCGCAGAAAGTGATGATCTGCCAGAGCCCTCCCTCGGAGAGCGGCGCGAGCCCCAGACCGTATTTGAGGTCCGGCGGCGCGATGCTGATCTGCCAGACGTTCCAGGTGTCACCCTGCGACGCGCCGTAGAGAATCAACACCGTGCCCAGCAGGGCGAAGAACATCGTGGTCACGCCGAAGAATCCGACGTAGAACTGACCAATCCAGAAGTCGAAGAGGTCGCCCCCTATCAGGGTACCTCCGCGAACACGGTACTTTCGTTCGAAACTGAGCATCGCCATGGCGTTGTCCTCGACCTGATTTGCCTCGTTTTCCTTTTGCCCGCCGCGTCAGCGCATGAACGCGTAGGGGATCACTGTGTAAGCCGTCCGCTTGGCTTCCTCGAACACCGACTCCGCGGGTCCGTGCCTGGACGCCAGCGGCCGCCACGCCCGAGGGAGCACACGGCTCAGCGCGGCGATGCAGAAGAACAGCACCATGGCGAAGGCAAGCAGCACGCGGAATTCGCGGAACTCGCTTCGCCCGAGCCCCGGTGCCGCACAGCGTGTGTCGATGGTCTTCAACATGGGTCAGCTCTCCTGTTGCAGGAACTTTGCGGCCTGCGCACGGCGCAGGTGGTCAATGGTCACGATCTCGGCGCCGCTGCCGGCGGCGCTGCGTTCTGCCGCATCCCGCAGCCCTTTGGCGGCGGAGATGCGTATCAGCACCGGTTCGGCGGCCACGAGGGTGTCGAGTGCGCTCTCGGCGTCTTTTTCCCAGGACATCTCGCGGTGCAGCCGCGCCGGCGTGGCGACCACGCGGTCGAGATCGGTGCCCAGAGGCAGGATGTTGAACAGCGCATCGAAGAGCGCGTTGCACACTTCCTGGATGAGGTAGCAGGCCCCCGAGTAGCCCATGAAGGGCGTGCCCGTGTGGCGGCGGATGATCGTGCCCGGCAGCGAGGCGGGGATGTAGATCGCGCGCGAGCCGAGCTCGGCCAGATACATGCGCTCGTTGTAGCTGCCGAACATCACCAGCGGCGCTTTCTCGCGGATCGCGTTGCGCACCGCTTCGTTGTCCGGCTTGACGCCGGCGCGGCGCGAGAACGAGAACGCGCAGGGCAAGCCCATCTCCTCTTCGAGGAAGTGGCGCACACCACGGGTGTAGGTGTCGGTAGCGACGATCGCGAAACTCGCGGTGCCGAAGAAATCCTGCGTCACGGAACGCCACAGATCCCAGATCGGCTTGATCGTGGTGTGCTTCTCGCGCTCGATGAACGGGGCCACATCGAGACCGAGATGCTCGCCCATCGTCTCGAGGAATTTCGTGGTGCTGTGCAGCCCGATCGGCGCCTGCAGGTAAGGCTTTTCGAGGTTCTCGCAGAGCAGGCGGCCGTACTCCCGGTACATGCAGACGTTCACGTCCGCATCCGAGAGTTTGTGGACATCGTCCAGGTGGCAGCCAAGCGGGAACACCATGTTCACCTCGGCGCCGATGCCCTCGATCAGGCGGCGGATCTCGGCGAGGTCGGACCAGGTGTTGAAGCACCCGTAGATGGGTCCGATGATGTTGACACGCGGTTTTGCCGGCTCGGAGCCTGCTGCCTTGCGGGCTTTCTTCTGCTGCTTTTTCGCACCGTAGCGCGTCCAGAGCCAGTTCATGGCGCGGTCGGCGCTCTGCCACTGGTCCTCGTCGATGGTGCGCGGCAGGAAGCGCTCGATGTTCGTGCCTTCCGGCGTGACACCGCCGCCGATCATCTCGGCGATGGACCCCGTGACGACCACGCTCGGGCGTGTGGGATCGAGTGTCTTGTGCGCGCGGCGCAGCGCGCCCTCGGTGCCGTGCTGCCCCAGCTCTTCTTCGCCCAGGCCGGTGACGACCACGGGCAATTCGTGCGGCGGCAGCGCGTCGGTGTAGTGCAGCACCGAGGTGACGGGCAGGTTCTCGCAGCCCACCGGGCCGTCGATGATCACTTGCAGGCCTTTCACCGCCGTGAAGACGTAGACGGAGCCCCAGTAACCGCCGGCGCGATCGTGGTCGAGGACGAGCATCAGGCAGCCCCTCCTGCAACGCGCAGCCCAGCCGGCGCCTGCTCCCAGACGCCGGCGTTGTCGGCGGCACCCACGCCCTCGAAGAAGGACTGCATCTTCGCGAACCGCTCGCGGTTGCGCAGCGCGGCGTTGATCACTTGCGAGAGCGATCCGGCGCCAGCAGGCCCCATCAGCGGCCGTGCGGAAATGAGATTGGTGAAATAGAGCGAGGGAATCGCGAGTTCCTTCGCCTTCTGCACCACCGGCGTGGTACCGATCGCGAGATCCGGTCGGAACTCGTGCATCGCCGCCAGATCGTCCTCGAGCGAAGCGCGGTAACGCACCGTCACGCCCTTCGATTCCAGCCACTCACGGTCAGCGTCGGACCAGCGGGTGCGCCCGCAGGCCGTGCCCACGTAGCGCAGATCAGCGCCGCTCTCGACCAGCACGCGTGCAACCAGCAGTTCCGAGCCCTCGTAACCCGAGAGCGTGATGCGCGCGTCGATGGGCGCAGCGGCAAGTGCGCCGCGGATGGCCGGGAGGATCGCGTTGCGCGCGGCATCGAGGCGCTCGCGCGGCACGTTGCAGGCATCGGCGATGGATTCCAGCCAGGCAGCGGTGCCTTCGTAGCCCACGGGTGCGGAACCGACGCAAGGGCGACCGGCAGCCTGGAATTCGCGGCAGCTCGCAACATAGAACGGATGGATCATGGCAACCGCAGCACAATCGAGCGCCGCGTAGAGTTCGCGCCATTCGCGCGTGGGCACCACGGGCCCGGCAGCAAGTCCCAGCGGCTCCAGCAAGCGGCCGATACCAACGGCATCCACCGGGAACATCTCGCCCACCAGACTGACGCTGGGGCGCGCGCTGCGGCCCTGCTGCGGCTGCGCGACCGGACCGCGCTCGGCTTCGTTACGCGCATAGCGGAGCATGGCGCCAGCCAGCACGTCTTTGGCTTCGGCATGCGTGGGCACGCCAAAACCGGGCACGTCGATGCCGATGATGCGGACGCCGTTGATCTCTTTTGGCAGCAGGTCGAGCGGCACACCGGATGCGGTGGGCACGCAGAGGTTGATCACCACGACCGCGTCGTTGTTCGTCGGATCGGCCAGCTTGAAGACCGCCTCGCGGATGTCCTCGAAGAGTTTGCCGGTGACCAGCGTCTCGGAGTCGAAGGGCACGTAACCGACGGTGCGGCGCGCGCCATAGAAATGCGAGGTGAAGGTGAGGCCGTAGACGCAGCAGGCCGAACCGCTCAGCACGGTGGCGGTGCGGCGCATGCGCAGACCCACGCGCAGCGAACCGAAGGCGGGGCACATGCTCTGTGGCTGGTCGTGCGGGCCTTTGGGGTAATCCGTGGCGTAACGGTCGAGCACTTCGCTCTTGCCGGCAGCGGCGGCGGCACTCTTCATCTGTGCGGCGCCGCCATGGCAGGAGGCGCCCTCCGCGACGGGGATTTCCGCAGCCGGGATGCGCGCAGCGTCCACCACCGTCGCGCGGGAAGCGGCAACGGGGGGCGACACGGCTATCGCCTCAGACGGTGTCATAGACCACCTCAAGCGAAGGCTTCGGCTGGTAGGTCTTGCCGCACATGTCCTCGAGCGTCGCGGGCTGCAGCACCACGCCGCGGCCGACGGTTTCGCCGTTGAAGAGATCGAGAAGCCCGTCCGGCGACAGCGGCGTGGGACGGTGCGGGGGAGCCGTGGCGACGTTCGCGGAAAGCTCTGCGAAGAGCGAGCCCCAGGCGCCGTCCGGGTGCCCGATGATTTCGTAGTTGGCGCTCTTGCGGCGGATCTCCTCGTGCGCGGGGATGGCTGCAAGCACGGGAATGCCGACTTCGCTGCAGAAGGCCTGGGCCTCGCCGGTACCGTCGTCCTTGTTGATCACCATGCCCGCCACGCCGACGTTGCCGCCGAGGCGCCGGAAGTACTCCACCGCGGAGCAGACGTTGTTCGCAACGTAGAGCGATTGCAGATCGTTCGAGGCGACGACGATGACCTTCTGGCACATGTCGCGCGCGATCGGCAGACCGAAGCCGCCGCAGACCACGTCGCCCAGGAAGTCGAGCAGCACGTAGTCGAAATCCCAGTCGTGGAAGCCGAGTTTCTCGAGCGTCTCGAAGCCGTGGATGATGCCCCGGCCGCCGCAGCCACGCCCGACCTCGGGTCCGCCGAGCTCCATGGCGTAGACGCCGTCGCGCTTGAAGCAGACATCGCCGATGCGGGTCTCCTCGCCGGCCGCCTTCTTGCGCGAGGAGGTCTCGATGATCGTGGGGCAGGCCTTGCCACCGAAAAGGAGCGAGGTGGTGTCGCTCTTGGGATCGCAGCCGATCAGCAGAACCTTCTTGCCCTGCTGGGCCATCATGTAGCTCAGGTTCGCGAGCGTGAAACTCTTGCCGATGCCGCCCTTGCCGTAGATCGCAATGATCTGGGTCTTGGGAGCCGGGCCGGCGGAGGTGGCGAGGAGATTGCCGGAGGCACCATTGCCGGGCAGTTCCCCTGTGGGCACGTAGGCAGAGACGCTCTGGGTCGCCATCGCTAGACACTCCCGTCCGGATACATCGTGGATTGCACGCGGCATGCGTGCGCCGTGCGGCAAGACCGGAAACGCGACGGCCGTGCGCGGCGCGCCGTGGTCACACGGCGGCCCTGGTGGTCTGAAACGTTGGCAACGCTGGCAGCGGTCACTGCGTCATGCCTCCGGATGTTGTTATGTGCCCATACCGGCGGCAGAAGCCGGAAGGGGCGTTGACCGTCAGTTTAAGTTTACTTTGATGCGTGTCAAGCAAAAGATACATTAACCTCAGGCCTCCGCCACGAGCACGCGCACGAGCAGGGGCCGGTGGGTAGGCAACTCGCGGCAACGCCGGAACCCGGCGGCCTCGGCAAAGCGCGCGAGCTCTGCCACGGAGCGCGGCCGGCCGCTCCCCATCGCCATCAGGTAGAAGCCGAAATAGGCCTCGCCCATGGGCTCCGCGCCAGGCGTGGCCGACATGGGTTCTGCAATCAGCAAACGCCCGCCGGGCCGCAAAGCGCGATGCGCGGCCCGCAGGATCGAGAGGGCAGGAACGTCGTCGTGGTCGTGCAACACGCGGGTGAGGGACACCACGTCGGCGCCACCGGGAAGCGCGTCAGCAAACACATCGCCGCCTACGGCGCGCGCACGCTGCGCGAGGCCCGTCTCGGCAAAGCGCGCGTTGGCGCGCGTGGCCACGGCGGGAAGATCGAAGACTGTGGCCTGCAACTGCGGCCAACGCGCAAGTGCCGCCGACACGAAGGCGCCCTGCCCGCCACCGATGTCCAGCAGATGCGTGCGGCCACCGAGTGAAACGGCATCCAGCACATCGTCGGCGATCATGGCCTGGGAGACAGCCATCAACTCGCTGTATGCACCTACCTGATCTGAAGAGAGCGCGTGCCGATCACCGCCTGTGGCGTAGGCCCAGAAACCCGAAAGCTGCGTCTCACGCCGGCCACGGAGCAAGGCCACCGGGTCTGCGAGATCGGCGTAAAGTCGCTGGTGATGC
>JBILEG010000411.1:0-3600 GCA_044352225.1 Pseudomonadales bacterium
GGCCCCCTCCACCAATCTCGTCGGGGGCATGGCCCCCTCCTACGGGATCGGGATGTGCGTGTAGGAGCGGGCCATGCCCGCGACAAGAGCCCCCATCGGGGGCACGGCCCCCTCCACCAATCTCGTCGGGGGCATGGCCCCCTCCTACGGGATCGGGATGTGCGTGTAGGAGCGGGCCATGCCCGCGACAAGAGCCCCCATCGGGGGCATGGCCTTCTCCACCAATCTGGTCGGAGGCATGGCCCTCTCCAACAGGAATCGGGGCATACTCGCGGCTCTTCGGAGAGAGTTACCCTGCATGAAACCCGGCCACGTTCGCGCGTTCGCATTACTGCTGGCCTTCGCCGCCAGCACTGCGGTGGCCGCACCCGCGCCCACCCTGCGCAAGGCTCCGGACTTCACCGCGCCGCGCCTCGACTCCGCCGGCAGCTTCACGCTCTCGGGCCACCGCGGTGTGCCGATGGTGCTGGATTTCTGGGCCACGTGGTGCGCGCCCTGCTGGCGGGCGCTCGATGCAGCCGAGCGGCTACAAGCCAGCTACGAATCCAAAGGCCTGCAAGTCCTCGGCGTAAACATCGACGAGGACGTCGAAAAAGCACGCGAATTCGCTGCACGACGGGCTCCCACGCTGGCGATGGTCGCCGACCCCAAAGGACACGTTGCCGACATGTTCGACGTGCACGCCATGCCCGTCACCGTGGTGCTCGATTGCGAGGGCCGCATCGCCGCGCGTTTCGAGGGATTCCGCGACAGCGTGGAGCGCCAGCTCGAACGCGCCGTTGCCGCCGTCACGGCGAAGCCTTGCGAGTCGCGAGCGGATTGAAGTTCCGCGCCAGCATCACGCGCCAGGCCGTGGCGCAGGTGCTGGGCAGCGGATTCGCGTACCAGCCGAAAGGCACCATCGCCCGGCGGTTGGCATAGAGATAGGGCTGGCTGCCCGTCGCCAGCAGCGCATCGAAGCCCGCATCCGGCACGTGATCGAGCCGCAAAGTCTCCAGCCCCTCCAGCATGCCGCGTTCGTCGGTGCGCAATTCCGCGAGCCATTCGCCAGCCTGCGCGGCAGCCGGGTCTTTCGCGTCAAGCGCGGCGTAGTGCCCGATCATCTCGCGCACCGCGGTGATGGCGCCGGCTGTCCATTCCGAAGAAACGATGGCAGCGCGGTAATCGCCGTTAGCATCGACGCCGTTGCCGTCGACATCGGAAAAGCCCACGCCGAGCAACTGTCTGCCCTTGCCATAACCGCCCCAGCGTTTCATGTTCTGCCACGCACGGAACGCGCTGCCGGCGCCGTGCCACGCATCCAGCGTGCCTGCGCCCAGCGCGGCAATGCCCCAGGTCACGACATCCACGGCGCGCGGGCCGCGGGTGGGAATCCACGGCGCAGCCGCATCGGGCGCGTTCGCGCGGCCGCCCTGCACGAAGCTGCCGTCGGTCCACGCGTGTCGGCGCAGGAAATCCTCCAGCCCGGCTGTCTTTCTTTCGTTGGCGTGCATGCCGCCCCGCAACAGCACCTGCAACTGCTGCTGCGCGCGCGCGATCTGCTCGCGCTCGCCGCGGCCCAGCGTCGCGTCCCGCCGCAGCGTGTTGCCCAGCGTGTCCTCCAGCACATGCAGCCCGGCGTACAGCGAGAAAGTGTTTTCCACCGAGACGAAAAACGGGTCCACCAATTCCTTGCCCTGGTTCTGTACCGTGCCGGCGGGCGCGTAATAGACGCCGCCCAGCGCGGACTGCATCGCCGCGAAGGTGCCGAGCAGCGGCAGCGCGTTCTGCAGCGCAGGCTCGGCGAAGGGCACGTGTGTCTGCCCGAGCGTGCCCTGGTAGTGCAGGCGCGCGGCATGCAGCGGGCCGAGCAGGAAGGCCCAGGCGTTCTCGCCGGTGATCGGCTTGTAATCCGTCCAGCTCGCGAGCCCGGGGCGATACACGGGGTTGCCGTGCGGCAGCCCGGAGGTCTTCACCAGCGACGCGTAAGGGCCGTCGTTGCCTGCCTCCAGAAAAGGATCCGGCGAGAGCCAGCTGCGCGGCAGCATGCGGAAGGCGTAGGCCGCTTCGGGCTCGCGGATGCGTTCGCCGTTGTAGACGAAGATATCCCCGCGCGTGATGCCGCGGATCATGCCCTCGGCCGGTTCGCTCGCGTTGCCGTAATGGCCCGCTTCCAGCAACAGGTTCTGGTTCGCGGCGAGGGTGTAGGCCTCGTTCGCGAGTTGCGCGGGCGCGCCCAGCACCACGGCGATCTGCCAGGTGGCGGCATCGTAGAGATTGGTGCCGGAATGCGTGTTCACGCGCTCGGTCAACAGATCGCCCGCAGCGTTGTCATCGGGCGCCACGCCGTAGTCACGCGGGTTGTAACGCAACTGCACGGCGCAGTCCTGCGCGGGGAAGCGGCAGACCTTTTCGCCCCAGTAGCGCGCGTCATCGATAAAGCTGAGTGGCAGGCGTTTGCGATCGAGCGATCCGGCCGTGGCGGTGTAGAGCACGCCGCCGCGTTCCACCGGCATCACCAGAAAACGGTAACTGCGGGCGACCGGGTCGGCCTCTTCGGTGGAGGCGCCCGGCGCAGCACTCGCTACCGCGCCCATAGCGAGTGCGCCGAGGATGCGTGCGACAGGCTGCATGCGCTGTGCTCCGTTGCGGTGAGGCCTGCAGCATATCGGCTGCCAATGCGTGCGGCACGCCGCGCGCGCCGGATACACTGCGCCGCGAACCGCGCAACGCCGCCCCCGCGGGCGCGTTGCTAGCCCACAGCACGAGGACATCATGCAGCGCATCTTCACGAGCCTTGCCCGCACCGCAGGCCTTGTCCTCTCCCTGACGGCGCCGCTCGCCGGGGCCACGTCATTGCCCGACGTCGAATGGCCCGTCTACGGCGGTGATCCTGGTGCCAGCAAGTATTCGCCGCTCGATGACGTGAACCGCGACAACGTCGCGCGCTTGCGGCTCGCGTGGAGCTGGGAGACGGGCGAAGTGCCCAAGCCCGAGTTCGTCACCTCGCCGGGCATGTTCCAAGCCACGCCGCTGGTGGTGGGTGGCGTGATGTACCTCAGCACTTCCTACAACCGCGTGGTTGCGCTGGACGCCGCCACGGGTCGCGAGTTGTGGGCCTACGATCCGGGCGCGTATCGCGCGGGGCAGCCGCCCAATGGCACGGGCTTCGTGCACCGCGGCGTGGCGCTGTGGCGCGACGGCGACACGGGCAAGCTCCGCGTATTCATGAACTCGCGCGATCGGCTGCTGCAACTCGATGCCGCCACCGGCAAGCCGGTAGAGGGCTTCGGGCAGAAGGGCGCCGTGAACCTGCTCGAAGGGCTGCAGTGGAGCGTGAACCCCCGCCACTACACCAACACCTCGCCGCCCGTGGTGTGGAGGGATCTGGTGATCCTCGGCAATGGCGTGGCGGATCGCCTGGTCTACCCGCGTGACCCGCCCGGCGATGTGCGTGCCTTCGACGCCCGCACCGGCAAGCAGGTGTGGAGCTTCCACACCGTCCCGCGCGAGGGCGAGCCCGGCGTGGAGACCTGGGGCAAGGGATCGCACACACGCACCGGCCACGCCAACGTCTGGGCGCCGATCAGCCTCGATGCCGCACGTGGCCTCGTCTATCTG
>JBILEG010000412.1:0-3598 GCA_044352225.1 Pseudomonadales bacterium
GGCAAAGGCGTGGTCGCGGTGGGTGAGCTTCTTCCCGGCGGTCGCTTCAAGGCGGCGCAGGTGCTCGCCAAGCACGACGAGAATTACATGCCGCCGGAAGTGCACGATGCCTTGAAAAGGGGAGAGGCACCGGGCGTAGCGATGGGCGGAGGTGCTCCCGGTGGTCGTTGAACTCGGCCATTTCGCGCTGATACTCGCCTTCGGGCTCGCGCTCGCGCAGGCGTTCCTTCCGCTTGTAGGGGTGGTGCGCGGCATCCGTGACTGGGCGGCCGCGGCCGTACCCCTGGCGTGTGGGCAATTCCTTTTCGTATTCATTGCCTTTGCCTGTCTCGCATATGCCTTCATGGTCGACGACTTCTCGGTCCGCCTGGTCGCCACCAATTCGAATACGCTGCTTCCTCCCTGGTACAAATTCAGTGCGGTGTGGGGTAACCACGAGGGGTCGATGCTGCTCTGGCTCACCATTCTTGCGGGGTGGAGCGCTGCCGTTGCTCTCATAGGATCGGATCTCCCCAGGGAGATGCGTGCGCGGGTCCTGTCGGTGATGGGCATGATCGCCATCGGCTTCCACCTGTTCGTGCTGCTCACCTCCAACCCCTTCGTGCGCAGCTTCCCGAATGTTCCGGAGGAGGGCAAAGACCTCAATCCGCTGCTACAGGACATCGGCCTGGTGATGCACCCGCCGATGCTCTACCTCGGTTATGTGGGATTCTCCGTGGCGTTTGCCTTCGCGCTCGCCGCGTTGTGGAGCGGCAGGCTCGATACGGCCTGGGCGCGCTGGAGCCGGCCCTGGACCGCAGCCGCATGGCTCTTCCTCAGCGTAGGCATCACGCTGGGCAGTTGGTGGGCCTATTACGAACTCGGCTGGGGTGGCTGGTGGTTCTGGGATCCGGTAGAGAACGCTTCTTTCATGCCGTGGCTCGCGGGAACCGCTTTGCTGCACTCCCTCGCCGTCACGGAAAAGCGCGGTCTTTTCCGCAGTTGGGCTGTCTTGCTTGCGATCCTTACCTTTTCCCTGAGCCTGCTCGGTACCTTCCTGGTGCGATCGGGGATTCTCACCTCCGTACACGCCTTCGCAACGGATCCCGAGCGGGGCAGTTTCGTGCTGGCTTTCCTGGGCGTTGTGGTCGGGGGTTCGCTGACCCTCTTCGCCCTGCGGGCGCCGCAATCCTCCGGGTCTGCCGGATACTCCTGGCTCTCGCGCGAGGCTGCCTTGCTTGCGAACAACGTGTTGCTGGTGGTGGCGATGGCCACGGTGCTCCTCGGTACGCTCGCGCCGCTGGTCGTTTCGGCGATGGACCTCGGGCGCATATCCGTGGGGCCGCCCTATTTCAACCTCATGTTCGTCCCTCTGATGAGCCTGCTTGCTGTAGCGATGGGGATCGGCCCCTTGCTTCGCTGGCGGGACAGCCCCGGAGCCGGGCTGCGTTCCGTGCTGGCGGGGCCGGCCGTCCTGTGCGCGGTGTTTGCGCTTGCCTTCCCCTTCTTGTACGGCGGAACCTGGCACGCGGGCGCCGCCTTCACGGTGATGCTGGCGGCATGGATCCTTGCCACATTGCTTGCGGGGCTGCGCCAACGGCTGCGTGAGCGCGGCGGCATAGGTGCCCTGACTGCACTCGGTGCGCCCTATTGGGGAATGGTCGTCGCGCACATCGGTTTTGCCTTCTGTCTCGCAGGTGCCGGACTCACCACCATCTACAGCGACGAGCGCGATGTGAGGATGAGCGCCGGTGACACGGTCATGCTCGGCAGCTATGAGTTCGCGTTCCTCGGGACACGGCACATCGAAGGGCCGAACTACTCGGCCGAGCGCGGGGAATTCACGGTCAGGCGCGACGGCGCCGGACGCGTGCGGCATCTCAAGGCCGAGAAGCGCGAGTACCACAGCCAGGCGGGCAATGTGATGACCGAGGCGGGCATCGCGCCGGGCTTCCTGCGGGATCTCTATGTGTCTCTGGGCGAGCCGATAGGCGATGGTTCATGGGCGGTGAGAGTGCATCACAAGCCTTTCGTGCGCTGGTTGTGGATCGGGGGCGTGCTCATGGGCATTGGCGGAGCAATCACCTTGTTGCGGCGCAGCACCTCGCGTGTGCGCGCCGGCGCGACACTGCCGGCGGGTTGGCAGAAGGTGGCCTGAGCCGTGTCACGATGGCGTTTGTTCCTGCCTCTGCTGGCCTTCCTTGGCCTCGCTGCCCTGTTCTGGAAGGGGTTGTCGCTCGATCCGAACTACATGCCCAGCGCTCTTGCCAACCGGCCGCTGCCTGCGTTCAGCGCCCGCACCCTCGAGGGCGGGGATATCAGTGATGCAGAACTGCGGGGCGCGCCGGCGCTGCTGAACGTCTGGGCGACATGGTGCCCGAGTTGCGCGGCGGAGCACGTCTACCTGAACCAGCTCGCCGCACGCGGTGTCCGGATTTTCGGCATCAACTACAAGGACAACCCGGAGGCAGCGCGCCGCTGGATCCAGAGCAAGGGTAATCCCTATGTGGCGAACATCCTCGACCCGGACGGTCGGCTTGGCCTCGATCTGGGTGTCACGGGGGCGCCAGAGACCTATCTGATCGACGGAGAGGGCGTGGTTCATCTGCGCCATCAGGGGCCTGTGGACGAGCGAGTGTGGCGCACGGTGTTCGTGCCCGCTCTGGCAGAGCTTGATAGCGCAGGCGCAGGACGATGAGAGCGTTTCTCCTTGCCCTCGTGTTGTGGTGCCCGCTAGTGCATGCGGGGATCGAGGCGCGCGAGTTCTCCAGCCCTGACGAGAAAGCCCGTTACCTGCATTTCACCGCCGAGTTGCGTTGCCCCAAATGCCAGAACCAGAACCTCGCCGACTCCAACGCCCCCATTGCCGCTGATCTGCGGGAGCAGGTGTACCGCCTGTTGCGGGAAGGGCGCACGGACGAGGAAATCGTGGAGTTCATGGTCAGCCGGTACGGCGAATACGTGTTGTACAAGCCGCGCATTGAACCGCGTACCTGGTTGCTCTGGGGCGGGCCCTTCCTGATGCTGGGCGCCGGGACCCTCGTGGCTGTTCTGATGTTGCGCCGTGCTCGCGTCCGTGCGGCAAGCGCCTCTGTGCTTGACGAAGACGAGCGTGCCCGTCTGGCACGCATCCTAGGTGAAGAGACCCCTCGATGACCCCGAGTTTCTGGGCAATAGCAGTGTGTCTGGCGCTGCTCGCATCGGTGTTTGCCGTATGGCCCGTGCTTCGGCGCGACAGGTATGCGGGGGCGCGGGAGGAGGCAGAAGCCCGGGACGCCCAGAACCTTGGCGCCTACAAGGCCGAGCGGGAAGAACTCGATGCCGCGCGTACGGCCGGTGTTCTGCCGGAGGACGAGTACCGCGCGCTGATCGTGGAGATGGACAGGCGCCTTTTGCAGGATGCCGACGCCGACGATGCCGCAGCCCTCGCCACGCGCTCTGGCGGGCGGCGCCTGTTGCTTGCCGTGGCGGTGATGCTCCCCCTGTTCGGCGTGGTCGCCTATTCGTTCCTCGGTGCTGCTGGCGCCGAGCGGCTAGACGCGCTGCTCGGACAACTCGAGAACGCGCAAGACGAGGAACAGCGCGCCGCGGTGATGGCAGAGGTGCTGCCTCTGCTCGA
>JBILEG010000413.1:0-3595 GCA_044352225.1 Pseudomonadales bacterium
TGGCCACCCAGGGCCCGTCGGCGGTGGCATGTACGCCCTGCATCGAGGCGATCACGCCCAGCGCCGCGAAGCGCGGAAAATCATCGGGGTGCACATGCTGGGCGTGTTCGATGCGCCAGCGGAGCGCCTTGCCGTCCGGCACGCCGGCCAGCGCCTTTCCGTAGAGATCCAGTACCTCGCGGTTGGCGCGGTCACCAATCGCGTGGGTGTTCAGCTGGAATCCACGGGCAATCGCAATTTCCGCAGTGCGGGATATCACCGCGGGCGTGTCCACCACCAGCCCCGTGGTGGATGCATCGTCCGCGTAGGGCTCCAGCAGCCAGGCACTGTGGGATCCCAGGGCGCCATCGACCATGCGCTTGATGGCGCGCACGGTGAGGAAATTGTTGGCCCGGCCAACCATGCGATAGCGGCCGAGCCCTTGCTCGAGTGCAGCGTTCGTTTCCCCGCCCACCATCACGTAGAGGCGCAGCGGCAACTGCCCGGCATCCGCACGTTCACGGTAGAGATCGATGGTCGCGAAAGGCACGCCGGCGTCGTTGAAGCTGGTGACGCCCTTGGAAAGCGCCTCCTGCCCTGCAAGCCGGATCCGTTCGAGCTGTACGGCTCGCTGCTCTGCCGGAGTTTTCGCGGATCGGGCACGCTGCAGCGCGGCATTTGCGAGATCGGCAGCGGTATCCACCAGCCAGCCGGTGGCCTTGCCCGATCCGTCACGCACGATCTGGCCGCCTGCGGGATCCGGCGTGGCATCGGCGATCCCGGCCGCTGCGAGCGCCGCGGCGTTCGCCATCACACCGTGGCCGCTGCCGTGCCCCAGGATCACGGGGTTGTGCGGCGCGGCCTCGTCCAGCGCGCCGTTGCGCGGGACACCGTTTACCGCATCGGCCGGAACACCGGGCCATTTCTCCTGATGCCAACCCGCGCCCTCGATCCATTCCCCCGGCTTCGCCAGCACCGCTGCGGCACGCACTTTGGCAACGATCTCCTCCCAGGAGTGCGTGCCGCGCAAATCGAGCACGCTCAGTTGTTCTCCGAGCGCCATGAAATGCCCGTGCCCTTCGATGAAACCGGGCACAACACGCCGACCTGCCGCATCGATCACCTGCGTATCCGGACCGCGCAACGTGGCGAGTGCTGCAGAGCTACCCACTGCGACGATGCGATCACCGCGCACCGCCAGGGCTTCGGCCTCCGGGCGGGCCGGGTCCATCGTGCTGATGCGGCCGTGGACCAGCAGCAGGTCTGCAGGCGCATCCGCCAGTGCGGCGGTGGCGAGCAACACGGACAGGCAACAGAAAAGGAGGTGACGCATGGGCGTGTTACCTGCAGATGAACGGCGGTGAGGGCTCTCATGGTAATCCCTGAACCCTCAGCACTGCGCGCCTCGCGCCGTGGTCCTTGGCGCCGTGGGCTCCGTATAATCGCTGTTTCCCTCGGGGCAGCAGATCCGCCTCCCTGAACCATCACCGGAGCACGAGCCCCATGGAAGACTCCCTGCGCGAGAGCGCCATCCGCTATCACATGGATCCCACGCCCGGGAAACTGGCAATACAGCCCACCAAGCCCCTCGCCAACAAACGCGATCTGGCGCTGGCCTACTCGCCCGGCGTGGCTTACGCCTGCGAGCTGATAGAGAAAGACCCGAACGCCGCTGCAGCAGTGACCTCGCGCGGCAACCTTGTGGCGGTGGTCACCAACGGCACCGCAGTGCTGGGCTTGGGCGACATCGGGCCTCTCGCGGGCAAGCCGGTGATGGAAGGCAAGGCTGTGCTCTTCAAGAAGTTCGCGAACATCGACGTCTTCGACATCGAGATCGCCGAGAAAGACACGGACAAACTGGTCGACATCATCGCCTCGCTGGAGCCCACCTTCGGCGGCATCAACCTCGAGGACATCAAGGCGCCGGAGTGCTTCATCGTCGAGCAGAAACTCCGCGAGCGCATGAAAATCCCGGTTTTCCACGACGATCAGCACGGCACCGCAATCGTGGCGGGCGCGGCGATCTTCAACGGCCTGCGCATCGTCGGCAAGCGCATGGACGAGGTGAAGATGGTGGTCTCGGGCAGCGGCGCGGCGAGCATCGCCTGCGTCGATCTCCTGGTCACGATGGGCCTCAAGCCCGAGAATGTGACGCTGGTGGACCGCTCGGGCGTGGTCTACGCCGGCCGCACCGAGGGCATGAATCCCTGGAAGTTGAAGTACGCCCGCGAGACCGCGCTGCGCACCCTCGACGAGGCGATGGACGGCGCGGACATCTTCATGGGTCTCTCCGGGCCGGGTGTGCTGAAGCCCGAGTCCGTGAAGAAAATGGCGCGCGATCCGCTGATTCTCGCGATGGCCAACCCCACGCCGGAGATCATGCCCGAGGAGGCCCTCGCCGTTCGTCCCGACGCGATCCTGGCAACAGGCCGCTCCGACTACCCGAACCAGGTGAACAATGTTCTCTGCTTCCCGTTCATTTTCCGCGGCGCACTCGACTGCGGCGCAACCATCATCAACGACGCGATGAAAGCCGCCTGCGTCGAGGCCATCGCCGGCCTCGCCGAGAAGGAAGTGCCGAGCGAAGTGGCGCAGGCCTATGCGGGCGAGACGCTGATCTTCGGCCGCGAGTACCTGATTCCCAAACCCTTCGACCCGCGCCTGATCGTTGACGTGCCACTCGCGGTGGTGAAGGCGGCCATGGCAAGCGGAGTGGCGACACGACCGGTAGCGGACCTTGAGGCCTATCGCCTCAAACTGAGCGAGTTCGTTAACCGGTCGGGGCTCTTCATGCAGCCCTTCATCGATATCGCCCGGCAGCACAAGGCGCGCATCGCCTTTGCCGAGGGCGAGAACGAGGACGTGCTGCTCGCCGTGCAGTCGGTGGTCGACGAGGGCGTGGCGCAGCCGATCCTGATCGGGCGCGAGGCCGAGATCCGCGAACAGATGACGCGCCTCAGCATGAAGCTCGCGATCGGCACCGATGTGCTGGTGGTGGACCCGGAGGAAGCGGACGCGAACCCGCGCTACTGGGAGTGCTACCACCAGAGCGTGGGACGGCGCGGCGTGTCTGTGCCCGCCGCCCGCATGGCAATGCGCGGCAACGCTACCGCGCTGGCCGCCACACTGGTCGCGCTCGGCGAAGCAGACGGCATGATCTGCGGCAAGGTCGGCGTGTTCAGCGAACACCTGAAAACCGTGCGCGGGATGTTCGGCCCGGCAGACCCGGAGGCACACGTCTCCTCGCTCTGCGCGCTGCTGCTACCGAGCGGCCCGCTGTTCCTGGCAGATGCCTTCCTGACGCCTGAGCCCACCGTCGAGCAGATCGTGGCCACCACGCGGGCGAGCATCGAGATGGTGCGGCACTTCGGCGTCACACCCAAGGTCGCACTGCTCGCACACTCGAACTTCGGCACCTCGATGCACAGCTCGGCGCTGCGCATGCGTGAGGCCTCGCGGATCCTGCGCGAGAGCCTGCCGGGCGTCGAGGTGGACGGCGAGATGCACGCCTACACCGCCATGAACGAGGCCCTGCGCAAGACCATCTACCCGGGCGCAAACCTCACGGGCGCGGCGAATCTCCTGATCATGCCGGGCCTGGACGCGGCCAACATCG
>JBILEG010000414.1:0-3587 GCA_044352225.1 Pseudomonadales bacterium
GTAGCGCGCGAGCACGTCGATCAGCGCGGTGAATTCGGCGTCGTCGGCGAGCAGCGTGGGCACAGGGCGGTCATTGCCGTCGTGGTCCAGGAAGTTCGTGGAGAGGCCCATCGCGCCTGCGGCGAGCGCTTCGTCCAACATCCCCGCCATGCGCGCGATCTCGTCTGCCGTGGCGGCACGGTTCCACGCGTCCATGCCCATGGAGGCAAGGCGGATCGCGATATGCCCCACGAAGGCGCCGTAGTTGGCCGCTGTCTTCACCTTGCTGGTCATCGACTGGCGGTATTCGGGCCAGGTCTTCCAGTCCCAGGGGAGTTCCTGCAGGAAGGGCTTCTCCGGGATGTCCTCGAAGAACGAGAAGATGCCCACCATCTCGCGGCGCACAGCCGGGTCATCGTGCACGGGCGCGGCGGAAAAACCGCAGTTGCCCATGATCGTCGTGGTGACGCCGTAGCCCGGCAGCGGGTCCATGTCGGGCTGCCACCAGATGGTGCCGTCGAAGTGCGTGTGACTCTCGATGAAGCCGGGGGTGACGTGGCAGCCTTTGGCGTCCACCACACGCTCGCCGTCTGCCGGCGAGAGATCAGCGGCAATCGCGGTGATCAGCCCGTCGCGCACGCGTACGTCCGCTTTTTGAGCGGGTGCGCCGCTGCCGTCGATGACGGTGCCGCCCTTGATGAGGATCGCGCTCATGGGAATCTCCTGCGGGTGTGAATGCCTGAGGACGCCGACCATACGCCCGGACGCCGCCCGCCGACAGAGGGCGGGGATTGCGGTGTGTTCATCCGCGTTCGGCGCTCAGGTCGACTGGGCAGGCACCCGCAGCGGTATCAGCACGGCCATTGCGAGACCGGCCGCCACAGTGAACGCGAGGAAGGCCGAGTCGTAGGTGCCGGTGAGGTCGAAGAGATAGCCCGTGGCGGGCGTGCCGATCATCACCATCGGGATCGTCACGGACTGCATCCGCCCCATCACGCGCCCGAACACTGCGGGGCCATAGATACGCGCCACGATCGCGCTCCATGCGGGCAGGAAGGCACCAGAGGCGAGGCCCAGGCACACGGCCGCTGCCACCATCGCTGCATAGGTATGCCATACGGTGAGACTGGCGAGCGGCAGCGCCACCAGCAGCAGTGCCACCAGCAGCGCGATCTTCAGGTCGATGCGTGTGGCGAAGACGCTGAAGAGGATCTTTCCACCCAGGCCGGCGGCCGCGAGCGCGGACATCAACGCCGCCGCCGGCGCACCCGTCACGCCGTGCCCGCCGGCGAAAGGCACGAGGTTGGCGAGTGCCGCGGTGAAGGCCGCCATCAGCACGCCCACGGCAAGCGAAATGCGCCAGAAGGAAACATCACGGAAGACCTGCGGCATCGGCGTAGCCCCTGCTTGCGCCGCTTGCTCCTCGGCCGCGGCCGCATCGCCGTCGGGGTTCAGGCCCATGTCCTGCGGGCGGTTGCGGATAACCAGCATCACGCAGGGCACCAGCAGCACGGGCACCAGCAGCGCCATCCAGCGGCAGGCCTCTCGCCAGCCGTAGTTGTCGATCAGCGTCTGCAGCAGCAGCGGCACCAGCAGGCCGCCGATCGAGGTGCCCATCGCCAGGATGCCGAGCGCACGGGCCCTCTGGCGCGAGAACCAGCGCGCCACCACCGTATTGGTGCCCACGGGCCCGAGCAGCGAGCCCACCACCGGCGTGGTCAGCGCGAAGATCGCCACGAAAACCCACACGGAGGAGGCAAAGGAGATGAGCAGGAGTTCGAGCCCCAGCAGCAGCGCTGCGCCGCTGAAAAGAAGCTTTGCCTGCCCTTTGTCGATCAGGTTGCCGAGCAGCGGCGCGCACAGGATGCTGACAAAGGAGGACACCGTCATCCCGAGCATCAGCTCGCCGCGGCCTGCGCCGAACTCCGCGCCCATCGGAAAGACCAGCACGCCATACGAATAGGCCGTGATGCCATTGGCGAGTCCGAAGACCAGCATGCAGACCGCAACCACATTCCAGCCGTGAAACATCGACTCTTCTCCTGTTTTAGTTCTGGTGCGGCGCAGCTTCTGCGGCGGCGCGCATCGCCTCGTCCATCCAGCGCTGCGTGTCGCCCGAGGCCATCGCCTTCCCGAGCCAGCCGTCTACTGCTTCGACGAGCGCCGTGTCGGGCGTCATCCAGAGTGCCTTGCCAACGTGCTGCAGCGTACCCGCAAAACTGCGGCACAGTCGCGGATCCTGCCGGGATTTGAGTTCCGCTTCCACATCGTCAGTGAGCATGACGTCGGCGCGCCCCTCTGCCACTTCCGCGAAGACGCCGATGTTGTCGGGATACACGCGAAGCGATGCCCGGGGAAGCAGCGCACGCGCCACTGATTCGTTGGTGCCGCCGCGGTTCACGATCAGCCGCACATTGGGCGCGTTCACCGCCTCGGCGCTGTTGAAGCGCGCGCGATCGGTGCAGCGTGCGAGCAGTGTTTTGCCGCCCTCGCGGTACACGCGGGAAAAACGTCCGATGCGCGCGCGCTCCGGCGTGACACTGACGCCGCCGATGGCGATGTCGAAGGCGTCGCGTTGCAGATCCTGCGCGAGACCCGGCCAGCTGCTGCGCAGGAACACGGGTTCCAGCCCCAGAGTGGCGGCCAGCGCCTGTGCGAGTGCGATGTCGGCGCCGCTCAGGGCGCCCGCCTGCTGCAGCGCGAAGGGCGCGTAATCCCCGGGTACACCGAAGCGCAGCACGCCATTGGCACGGGCGCGGGCGAGCCCGGGTGTGGATTGCAGGCCGATCGCGTCGATCAGCTGCAAAAGCTCTGCTCGTGATGCTGCATCGGGGATGAGCGCTTCCAGCCGTGACTGCAGCGCTGCAGACAGCCGGGGCGGATCCTCGTCACGATCCAACGGTGCAAGCAGATACAGCGCTTCGAGCTGCGCTCCTCCGATGCCGTCCAGTACCTGCCGCAGTGCAGCGAGCGCGGGTGCCGCTGCACAATCTGTGCAGCCTTCGGCACGCCAGTGCCCGAAGGCCCGCTCCTGCGCCTCCCGCGCGAGCCGCATCTGCAGCGTGAAGAGCGCGGCCACACCGTCTGCCTGCAGCCCTCGCGCTGCGGCGTCCTTGGCCAGCGTCGCAAGGAGTGCCTGCTCGCGGGTGGGGTCCGACACAGCTTTGCCGTCACGCCATTTGGCGGCTGCTACTCGGGGCATCTGTTCCAGTCGCTCAGCGACCAGCGAGAGCAGGTGCTCGCGCGCGGTGGATGCGTCGAGCAGCCGAGCAGTTTCACCTGCGGTCACGCGAGCCCCTGCGAGCGCAGCAAGGAAGAGCAGGGCGAACAGAGTGAAGGTTTTCATCGGTTCACCATGATCGGGCGATGCGGTGTGGTACGAGGTGGGCGTGGGAGCGCGCCATGCGCGATGGTGCGTGGACGATCAGGCCTGTGCCGGCTCGCTCTCTGCCTGCGCCAGTCGCAGCCGCGTCGATGCTTCTTCCACCACGACGGCGTGGTCGCGGTCCAGCAGTGGCGCCATCGATGCGAGTAGCGTCAACAGCGCTTGCCGCGTCGGCGCCTGGAGATTGATATGCCCCAGCTTGCGACCACCGCGGAATTCTTTC
>JBILEG010000059.1:0-12346 GCA_044352225.1 Pseudomonadales bacterium
TGTCGGATCATGGCCTGATTGACCGGGTCCCAACTCTTGTAAGGTCCGCAAGGCCTGCCAAGGAACTGCTGAAGCTGCTCGTCGATGTCGCTCACGACCAACCGTCCTCCGGTGTCTGTATCAGGTCTCGGCCTCGAGGGCGTCGCGTCTCGGACGCCGCATCCCGGCCAGTTTCGCCGCGTGGCGCAGTCGCGCCGCGGGCGGGTTCTCCAGGAACAGGGCGCGATGGAACATCACCGTCACCCATTCCGCCATCTGTTCCTCGTCCAGCTCCAGTTCGCGCAGCGCCGGGACCTTGAGGATGTAGTACTCGGCCAGCACGTGCTCGCCGATGCCCGCGAGAATCCGCGTGACCAACCGCGCTTCGCCGTCACCAAAACCGGCCGAGGGGAACAGCCTCGGCATGGCCCTTACCAGCAACTCGAGGCGCCGGTAATAGCTGGCGCGCCAGATCTCGCCGAACTCGGGCTCCTCGTCACCGACCTGCACCATGCACCGCATGATGCCCGGGTTGCGCGCAAAGCTCTGCACAACCAAGCGGTTGTGCGCGAGGCTGCGCCCGAACCAGTCCCCTTTCACCACACCCCGCTCGATGGACTCGAGGTCCTCAAAGCGGGTCATGAAATCCCGCAGGACTTCGATCGTCGCGGTCTTCAGGTCCGGAAAGTAGTGATGGAACAGCCCCGTCGCCACACCAGCCTCCCGCGTCACGTCCGTGACCCGCATCTGGCGGTAACCGACCCGCTCCAGCACCCTGCCGGTCGCCTCCTTCAGGCGTGCGCGGGCCGCTTCGCCGCGCGGGCTGTGCCTCGCGGGCTCACTGCGCCCGGGTTTGGCCGGGCGTTGTGAGGGCGGAGACGCCGGTTTCTTGCGCGAAACATCCAACATGCCGGCATTCTTATTGAATTTGAATCCAATTTCAATATGATGTGCGGACCGACCACGGGAGCGCACACCATGCACGTCGACCACACCGATTCCCAGAAGGCACTGCGCCGCGAATTGCGCGCCTACTTCTCCGAACTGATGACCCCCGAAATCCGCGAAGCTACCCGCGGCAACGAGGGCGGCGCGACTTACAAGCAGGTCATCCGCCAGTTGGGCAAGGACGGCTGGCTCGCTCTCGGCTGGCCAAAGGAGTACGGCGGCCAGGGCCGCCCCAGTTCCGAGCAGCTCGTGTTCTTCGAGGAAGCACAACTCGCAGAGGTTCCCCTGCCCTTCGTGACGATCAGTACGGTGGCGCCCTGCCTGATCGCACTCGGCTCCGACGAGCACAAACGTTTTTTCCTCCCGAAAATCGCCGCGGGCGAACTTCACTTCGCGATCGGCTACACCGAGCCGGGCGCGGGCACCGACCTCGCAGCGCTGAAGACCAGCGCGGTGCTCGACGGCGATCACTACGTGATCAACGGCAACAAGATCTGGACGAGCAGCGCTGAAGCCGCTGACTACGTCTGGCTCGCAGCCCGCACCGACCAGGAGGTGAAACCGCCGCACAAGGGCATCAGCATTTTCATGGTCGATGCCACGCTCCCGGGCTTCAGCTTCACGCCCATCCGCACCGTCGGTGGCGTGCGCAGCAACGCGAGCTACTACGACAACGTGCGTGTACCCGCATCGATGATCGCAGGCGGCCTGAACAGCGGCTGGAAACTCATCACCTCCCAACTCAACCACGAGCGCGTGGGTCTCGCGGCCATCGGCGTGCAGGGCTGGGGCCTCCTCGCGCGTACGCTGCAGTGGGCACAGGAGACAGTGGTGGGTGGCAAACGCGTGGCGGACCAACCCTGGGCGCAGTCGGCACTTGCCGAGGTCTACACGCGGCTCGAAGCCATGCGTCTCATGAACTGGCGCATGGCCTGGCAACTCGACAGCGGCGAGCCGGATCCCGCCTTCGCCTCGGCGATGAAGGCCTACAGCACCGAGTGCCTCATCGCCGTCGACAAGCTGATGCTCGAGGTGACGGGCATGGCTGGCGGCTATCGTCGCGGCAGCCCGGGCGCAGCGCTGGCCGGAGATCTGGAAGAGCACTATCGCAAGTGCCAGATCAATACCTTCGGCGGTGGCGTGGCCGAGGTGATGCGCGATCTGGTCGCGCAGTTCGGTCTGGGGATGGCAGCCTACAGCCGCCGCTGACTCAGGCGCGAGCAGCGCGCGCGAAGCGCTGCTGGACAGCAAGGCCTCCGAGGATCAGGCACAGGCCCGGCAAGGTGCTGGGAGCGATCGGTTCGCCCAGCACCACTGCAATAGGCAGCAGCGCGAGAAAGGGCGTCGCGAAGGCAACGTTGCTCACGCGCGCCGCGTTCTCCGAGAGCGCCAGCGCCCGCTGCCAGAAGACGAAACTCAGCCCCATCTCGAATACGCCCGACCACACGGCCCCCAGCAGGCCTCGCCCGAGCGGCATGTCGAAGTCCGACAGCAGGCCACAGGCGAGCACGCTGGCTGGCAAGGCATAGCAAAACCCCAGAAACAGCCGCAGCAGGGGATCTCCCGTCGCGCGACTGTTGGCGATCCAGTAAAGGGCCCAGACCAGCGTGGAGACGAGCGCTATAACGACACCGTCCCACCGCACCGCGCCCGAGTGCGCAGAGCCCAACGAGACCACGACCACACCCGCGTAGGCAATCACCGCTGCAACGACCTCGGCCACGCCTACGCGTTGCCCGAGCAAGGGCACCGCCAGCGCCGACAAGGCAATGGCCCAGGTGTAATTCACGGGCTGCGCCACCTGCGCGGGAAGGATGTCGTAGGCCTGGAACAGCAGCAGGTAATATCCGACCGGGTTCATCAGGCCGAGGCCGAGGGCGCGCAGGTGCCCGCGTCGCGACAGTCGCAGGACAGCTCCCAGCCGTCCACCCACTGCGAGCAGGCTGCCCAGTACCAGTACTGCCACGGCGTTGCAGACCAGCAACAACTGCGCGTAGTGAAGTTCCGCGAGCGCGAACTTGAAGGCCGTCGAGACCGTGGCCCAGCAACACACGGTGAGCCAGGCATAGGCGTAGGCGCGCCGCTGGCGCGCCGCCGCCGGATCCAGCGCAGTCATGCCGACGGGCGCGCAGCCGGGATCAGGATGCGTCGCGCACCTCGACCAGGCGCGCGTAGAAGGGCTCGAGATCCTCGGGCGAGCGGATATAGGGGTGGTGCTCGAACTCCATCACCGTGACGCCCGCCTCCAGCAGCGCGGGAATCGCATCGATCGACTCCTGCAGGCTGCAGCGGCCGTTGGCATCCCAGTTCATGGGCACGTGCGCGCGCACCTGAAGCGTGCCCGGGTCACGCCCGGCCTTTTCGAATGCGCGACGGATCACGCTCACACCGTCACGGATGTAGTCGGCACTGGTGGAGATCGGGATCCAGCCCACGCCGAGTTCGGCGATGCGCTGCGCCTGACGCTCGGAGGGCTGCACGCCGTACCAGAGCGGAATGGTCTTCGCCGCCGGGAAGGGCGTGCTGTAGATCCGGGAGAAATTGACCGTCTTCGAACTGAAGCTCGCCGGCGCCTCACGCCAGAGCAGCTGCATGGCGCGTACGCCGTCGTCGAGCATGGTCCAGCGCAGATCGAAATCGAGGCCGGATGCCTCGTATTCCTCGCGCTGCCAGCCGGTGCCGATGCCGAGCTCGATGCGCCCCGGCGCGAGGCTGTCCAGGGTGGCCAGCGTCTTGGCGAGCAGCACAGCCGGTCGCAGCGGCGAGATCAGCACGCCGGTGGCGAGACGAACCTGCCGCGTGCGCGCAGCCACCGCGGTCAGCATGGTGAGCGGCTCGTACCAGGGCGCGATGGGCGGCAAGGGGAAAGGGCCGTAGGGGTAGCGATCGGTGTTCTCGCCCATGACCACGTGGTCGGTGAAGTTCACCTGGTCGATGCCTGCCGCGTCGGCAAGCTCGGCCGCCGTGAGATACCCCCGGGCATCACCGCCGAACACGTCGTGGAGGCCGAACATGCCAACTGCTATCTGGAACTTCGCCATCGCTCTTTGCCCTCTGGGTTGTTTGACAGGATGCGCCACGCAGGCGCGGTAAAAACTCAGGCGTCGGCCGGCGGACGGTGCCCGCCGCAGAGAATGTCGGTGACACGCTCGGTGTCCATGTATTCCTTCAGGCACACCACGAGGCCGTCACGGAATTCGAACAGGAAGTGGTACTGGTTGGTGTAGAGCTTGCCCGAGACGTGCTCGCCCTGCGATTCAGCCTCCACCGCCACGCGCTCGCCCTCGGCCGTCATGGCGAGGATGCGAAAGCTGATGCCGTTCGGGAATGCCTCGAAAATGCGGCCGCTGGCCTCACGGATCTGCGCCTTCGAGAAGGTGCCGGAGATGAGCGTGCGGCCAGAGGTCCAGACTGCGCCGTCCTCGGCGTAGGCATTGACGATGGCGGCGGAATCGCCTGCGTTCATGGCGGCGAAGAAGCGCTCGACGAGCGCCTTGTTCCGGCTTTCGTTGCCCATGAGATCCACTCCAGCGCCCGCGAGGTAGCGCACTATAGTCGGGAGCGTACGGGCTTGGCCAACGGCCGGCCCGCGCCTTCCCCGCCCAGCCGCGAGCAGGCAGAATGGATCGCATTGCGGCAGGGGCGGCTCCGCACAAGAACCGCGCGGGAACCGCTGCGCGACCCCGCAGTCCAAGGCCCTGCAATCATCTAGGGAGGCCCGAGTGACCAAGGCATTACCCGTCTTCCTGGGAGGCGCCCTTCTGGCGTTGGCCGTGGCAGCACATGGCGCCAGCACCGATGCCCCCGAGCCAGCGTCAGCGACACCGGCAAACGCAGCCGACACGCCCGTGGAGAACGCAGACGCAGAAGCAGACGCAAAAGTCCCAGCCCCCCCTCCGACGCCCGAACAGCAGCGATACATCGACGCGGTACAGGCGCTCGAGGCACACGGAGGGGCCTACGACGCCGCCCTGTCGGAGCAACTGCTCGGACTCGGCTCCGCATACCAGGCAGCAGGACGCCACGCTGAGGCCGCAGAAGCCCTCGCCCGTGCGGCCCACATCACACGCGTGAACGAGGGCCTTTACAGCACCTCCGACCTGCCCATCCTGGAAAGGCTGATCGAGAGCTACTCCGCGCTCGGCGAATGGGACGGCGTGGGCACCAGCTACCAGCAGATGTTCCAGATCCACCGCCGGAATTACGGGGAAAGCGACGAGCGCATGCTGCCCGCGCTGCAACGGCTCTCCGCCTGGCATCTGGGCGCCTACCTCGGGGATATCGGCGAGGATCCCATCAACCACCTCGAGGCCGCGCGTAACCTCTACGAATCCTCGCTCGGGATCCTCCAGGCCAAGCCGCCGGGCAGCGACCCCCGCCTGCCCGAGGCGCTGCGCGAGAAAGCGATCGTCGATTACTACCTCGCCTCCTACGTGCCCACCGGCAGTGGTGGCGTCTCGTTCTCCGCGGGCCCCTCGAATGCACAGCAACAGGCGGGCCCCGCCTATGCCATCACGGGTTTCACGGCCGGACGCGCGGCGCTGGAACGCGTCGTGGAGTTGCGCCGGCAAGACACGGCCTCGAGCCCTTTGCTGCGCGGTCAGGCTGCGGCGGAACTCGGCGACTGGCACCAGTTGTTCAACCGCCGCCAGACGGCGCTCGAACTCTACAAGGAGGCGTGGACGCAAGCGGCGGCCGACACCTCCAACGCCGCGGTCAACCAGATCTTCGGCCATCCGATAGCATTACCGGTCCTGCCCGAAGGGCTGGCTGCGCTGGCGGAGGCCGGACTTGGCACATCCGAGGCTCAGGGAAACATCACCGTCACTTTCGCCGTCAACGAGCGCGGCCTCGTGGAGGACATCCGGATCGTGGAGCCGCAAGCGCCCGCCCCACCCGCGGCGAAGACGCCAGAACCGGTTGCAGACCCGGCTGATGCCGCTGCACCATCAGAGAGCGGCGCAACGGCCACGCCAGCCGCCGCCCCCCCCGAGACACCCGAGCAGAAATCGGCCGCACTGCAGGCAGACAAACTCCGGAAGCGCCTGCGCGCCACGCGCTTCCGGCCACGCTTCGAGTCCGGCATCCCGGTGCCCACCCCCGACATTACCTACACGTACAGGTACTCGCTGTGAACGCATTGCATCCGCGGCTGCTTCTGCCCGTCGTCCTGGCTGCGCTGATGGGCGGCTGCAAGACCACCTCCAGCAGCAGTCAGCCCCCGTCGGCCCAGATGCCCACGAGCAGCAGCTCGATGCCCTCGAGCAGTTCCTCGTCGTCGAGCAGCTCCTCCAGCAGCAGTTCACGCAGCAGCCCCTCTTCACCCGCCAGCAGTTCCTCCAGCGCGGGCTCTCCGTCCATGCCTTCCATGCCAGGCAGTCCGGGAAGCCCCGGCAGCAAGAGCGAACAACAGGCGAGTTCAGGTGCGGCGTCGGCCGAGCGTCGCCCGCCTTGGGAACAGGGCGGTGAACCCGGAGACAGCGGCGAGGGAACACCCAGCGACGAGGTGACGCTGGAAGACAGCGAGAAGAAGAAAGCCCAGGCTGAGGCCGCCGCGGCAGCCGCCGAAGCCTCTGCCGCGGCCAGCGAGGAAGCGGTGCTCGAAGACGCCGTGGAAGCGATGAAACGCCAGTCCGCCGAGCCCAGCCTCGATGACAGCCAGGGCAGCTCGGGTGCATCAGCTGCAGCGCAAGGCGAGGCCGGGCAGGCCGGCGGCGGGGAGCCTGGCAGCCTGGAAGACATCGAGCAGGCCGTGAACGGCGGCGGCAGCGGCAACGAAGCGGGTGGCAGCGAGGCCGAACGATTGAACGCCGAACTCAATGCCTCGCTGGGACGGTTTGACGGTGCGATGCTCGGGGAGCGCGACCGTGTGCAGGCCAAGGCAGAAGACACCGGCAGCGGCGCCTCGCAGGCAGAGAGCGCTGGCATGCTGGACCCCGAAACCGCGGGCGGAGAAGAAGGCTCCGAGGGCAGCTACGGCAGCGTGCGCGAAGGGCCAGCGCCTCGGCAAAGCAGGGAAGGCGGTGGCGCATCCACCGAAAACGATTCCTCAAGCGGCTCTGGCATGTCGACCATCGGCGGCGGCAAAGGCCGCGAGGGAGACTACACCCAGGCCGCAGCCACCAACACGCCGCCGCCAGACATCCCCGACGGCAGCGACGACGACGTGGTGGCGCGCCAGATCCGCGAAGCCGCGATGAAGGAAAAAGACCCCGAGCTGCGCGACAAGCTCTGGGACGAGTACCGCAAGTACGTGAACTCGGCAAAGAGGAAGTCCTGATGTCCCTGCGCAGCACCGGCGCCCGACTGGCGTTGATTTCCCTGGTGGCGCTGCTGCTCGGTGGCTGCTCCTCCAGCACGGTGCGCACCACCGAGGTGACGCCCGTGATAGCAGGAGATCCCTCCATGCCCGAGGACCAGCTCCTCGACGTGGGCGTGAGGCTCTTCGACCCGAACACCGCAAAGCTCACCGAGGAGGAGATTTTCACCTCGCCCGAGATCCGCAAGGCCGAAGCGCGCTACATGCCCATGGTGCTCGCTGACACGCTGCAGAGAAGCGGCCACTGGGGCGCAGTGCGCGTGGCACCCACGGAAACCGGCGTGAGCGACATCGTGGTGGCAGGGAAAATCCTCGAGTCCACCGGCGAGAAACTCTCGCTCGAGATCAGCGTCTCGGACGCCGCCGGCGCTGCCTGGTACACGAAGCAGTACGAGGGCTACGCCAGCAAATACTCCTACGAGGGCAAGCGCGTGCCCGAACCCTTCCAGGACGTGTACAACCGCATCTCCAACGATCTCGCGCTGGCGCGCGCCAAGTTGCCGGCAGCCGACGCCACGCGCCTGCGCACCATCAGCGAACTGCGCTTCGCCGAGAACTTCGCGCCCAAGGCTTTCGGCGGCTTCCTGGACATCGACAAGAAGGGCCGCGTGAGCGTGCGGCGGCTCCCGGCCGAGAACGACCCGATGCTGGAACGCATCCGCCGCATCCGCGAGCGTGACAACCTCTTCGTCGACACGCTGCAGGACTACTACACCGGCTTCTCGAAGCAGATGTCCGGCCCCTACCAGGACTGGCGCAAGGAGAGCTACTCCGAGAGCATCGCCTACCGGGAACTGCGCGCGCAGGCCACAGGCCGCACCATTGCCGGCGTGGCCTCGATCCTGGCCGGCATCGCGGCACAGACGGGGGACAGCGCCGCGACGCGCGCAGCAGGTACCGTAGGTATCATCGGTGGCGCAGCGATGGTGAAGAGCGGCTTCGACAAGCGCGCCGAATCGAAGATGCGCGCCGAGACCCTGAAAGAACTCGGCGGCTCGTTGAGCGCCGAGATCGAACCGCAGGTGATCGAACTCGAGGATCGCAGCGTCACGCTGACAGGAAGCGTCCAGGACCAGTACGGCCAATGGCGGGAAATCCTGCGTGGCATCTACGAAGCCGAGACCGGTAGCATCTGAGCCGGATCCCGCGCCCGAAGCCCATCCATGTCAGACCACGATTTCGACCGTATACAGCCCGCAACGCTCGACATGGCGCCGCCCGCCAGCGCACCCGCAGCACAACTGCCAGCCGCGCAAGCGCGGAGCACATCCCTCGGCGCGTTCGCGGTGCTAGGGGCGTTACTGCTGCTGGCCGCGGGCGTGTTCTTCGTGCTGCCCGATCTTCTCGCGCCCGCCGCCAGCGCGCCCGCCGCCGCCACTACCGCCAGCAACACTCCCGGTGCTCCGGCAACAGCCTCCGCTGCGAAGCCAGCGGCCGCGGCCGCGCCTGCCGCCTCGGCCGCCCAGTCACCGTGGGAGCAGGCACAGTCCGACCGCGAACGCGCCGCCGCCAAAACAGCACTCGACGCCCTCCTCTCCCTGCAATACGAACTTCAGGAACGCGAGACAGACACCTGGGCAAAGGCAGATTTCGACGCTGCCATCGCGCTGGCACAGCAAGGAGACGCGGCCTATCGCGAATCGCGATTCACGGATGCGACAGCGCGTTATCGTGAGGGAGAAACCGCACTGCGCGCACTGCGCGACGGCATCCCCGCACGGCTCGAGGCACGCCTCGCAGCGGGTGATGCCGCCTTCGCTGCGGGCGATCAGGCCACCGCGCTCGCAGCCTTCGCGGAGGCTGCAGCGATCGAGCCCGCTGACGTGCGCGCGAGTGCGGGACTGGAGCGCGCGCGCAAGCTAGATCAGCTGACCGCTCGCCTCACCGAGGGCAAAGCGGAGGAGTCCGCAGGACAATTCGAGAAGGCAGCTGCGAGCTACCGGGAGGCGCTGACGCTGGACAACGGCTGGGAGCCGGCCCGCCAGGCACTGGCGGCGGTGGAAGCGCGCATCACGGGGGAGCGCAGCGCCGCGCGCATGTCCGCCGGGTATGCGGCCCTGGCTGCGGGGCGGCTCGAGGACGCCCGCAAGGAATTCCAGGCGGCGATCCCGCTGGGCGGTGGCAGCGCCGCGCGCGAGGGCCTGCAGCAGGCCGAGTTCCAGATAGGGCAGCAACGCATCGGCACGCTGCTGCGCGCTGCAGAGGAAGCGGAGCGCGCCGAAGACTGGAAACGTGCCCTCGCACAGTACGAATCCGCGCTGGCCGTCGACCCTGCGCTCGGCAGTGTCAGCACCGGACGCGACCGGGCACGCACCCGGCTTGCGCTGGACGAGGCGCTCGCGCGGCTCGCCGCGGAGCCCGGCAAACTCGCCAACGACACTGCCCGGAAGGCCGCCGACACACTCGTTGCATCCGCTGCCGCCATACCCGAACCCGGGCCGCGGCTGACGGGGCAGATCGCCGCGGCAAGGCAGACGCTGGCTTCGATGCGCACAGCACTGCCCGTGCAACTGCGCTCCGACGGCAAGACCGACGTGATCGTGTTCCGCGTCGGCAGCCTCGGGAGCTTCACCGGGAAGGAACTATCGCTCCTGCCGGGCGACTATGTTGCCGTGGGGCGCCGGGACGGCTTCCGTGATGTCCGCGTGGAGTTCTCGCTGCGCCCGGGGCAGACAACAGCGCCCGTGGTCGTGCAATGCGGGCAAAAAATCTGATGACCACCGGCAACGGCTCGCCCGCCGAAGACGCACACGATGCCCCTATCGCGCCCTTTGCCTACAGCCCGCCGGATCCTGCGGCTGCCACCGCGCCCCCACGCCGCCCGGGCAAGCGCCAGATCATGGTGGGTTCCGCGCTGCTCGCCATTGCGCTCTTCGCGTGGTTCCTGCTGAGCGCGGAAACCTTGCGGGTGCAAACAGATCCTCCGGAGGCGCAGGTCGATATCGACGGCGGCCTGCACCTCGTGCTCGGCAGCAGCGTGCTGCTGCGCGAGGGCAGCTATCACGTCCGCGCCACCGCGCCCGGCTACCACGCGCTGGAGCAGGACTTCAGCGTCAAGAACGGCAACAACGAACTGCCGCTGCGGCTTGAGAAACTGCCGGGCATGCTCGCGCTGCGCACGGAACCGGTGGAGGCGCGTGTACTGGTCGACGGCACCCGGATCGGCAACAGCAACGCAGGTGAACTCGAGATACCCGCGGGGCCGCACCGCCTGCGCGTGGAAGCAGACCGGTTTCTGCCGCTCGAGCAGGACCTGACGGTAGAGGGCCTTGGCAAGCGGCAATCGCTGGAGTTGCGTCTGGCACCGGGCTGGGGAAGCTACCGGCTCGAGACCGAGCCTGCGGGCGCCACGGTCACGCTGGATGGCGCAGCGATCGGCACTACCCCCGCGACGCTGGAACTGATGCAAGGCCAGCGGCAACTGCAGCTGAGCCTTGCGGGGCATCGCGACGAAGCCCTGTTCGTCGAGGCAAAGGCCGGCGAAGAGCGCAGCCTCGCACGCATGACGCTGGTGCGCGCCGACGCGAAGTTGCGCATCTCCAGCACGCCTGCCGGCGCCAGCATCACGCTGGACGGGCAATTCCGCGGCGTGACGCCCCTCGATATCGCGCTCGAATCGGGCAAAGCCCGCGAACTGATCGCCTTCAAGGCAGGCCACGAGCGAGCACTGCGCCGCTTCAGCGCAACCGCGGGCGAGCAGGAGATCAACCTCTCGCTGCGCGCCCTCGCGGGCGAGGTCCGTCTCAGCGTGTCGCCGGCAGACGCTGCGATCTTCTCGGGCGAGCGCCAGCTTGCAACAGGAACCGCCACCCTCTCCCTGCCCGCCGCGCAGCAGGTGCTCACCGTGCGGCGCAAGGGCTACGCCGAGGAGACGCTGCGCGTCACGCCGCGCCCCGGCTTTCCGCAGGCCTTCAATGTCAGGCTGAAGACGCTCGCGCAAAAGGAAGAAGCCGCCACGCGCACGCAACTGCGCACGGCCGCCGGGCAGGAGCTCGCGCTGATGCGCCCGGGGAGTTTCCGCATGGGTTCCTCGCGACGTGAATCGGGCAGACGTGCCAACGAGGCAATGCGCGAGATCCGTCTCACGCGGCCGTATTACCTCAGCGTGACGGAGGTGAGCAACGCGGAGTTCCGGCAGTTCCGTCCCGCGCATTCCTCGGGCAACTTCAAGGGCAAGAGCCTGAACGGCGACACGCAGCCCGCCACGAATCTCGGCTGGACGGATGCAGCGCTCTACTGCAACTGGCTGAGCGCGCGCGAGAACCTGAAGCCCTTCTACCGGGTCTCCGGCAAGGCCGTCACGGGCATCGACCCCACCGCCACCGGCTACCGCCTGCCCACCGAAGCGGAATGGGCCTGGGCCGCCACGCTCACTACAGATGGCAACCTGCTGCGCTTCCCTTGGGGCGCTGCACTTCCGCCGGGGCCCAAAGCAGGCAACTACGCCGACAAAAGCGGCGAGAGCATCCTCGGCGAGATCATCGCCGGCTACGACGACGGCTTTCCCGTATCCGCTCCCGTGCGCAGCTTCGCGCCAAACAGGCTCGGCCTGTTCGACCTCGGCGGCAATGCGGCAGAATGGGTCCACGACATCTACGACGCGGCTCCGCCAGGCTCAGGCGTCGAGACCGACCCCTTCGGCGCGGACATCGGCGAGTACCACGTGATACGCGGTGCGAGCTGGCGCCACGGCGGCCTCACGGAACTGCGGCTCGCCTTTCGCGACTACGGTTCGGAAGCGCGCGCCGACGCGGGATTCCGGATTGCGAGGTATCTCAAGTGAGGCGATTGCACTGGGTCGCGCTGATGCTCTCGATGTCGACGGTGCTGCGCGCGGCCGAGCCCTCGCCAGCACCCGCGCCGGTCACCGCAACAGCGCCTCCTGCAAAAGAGGCAAGCGCTGCAGGACAAAAGGCCGACGGGGGCAACCAGGACGGCAGCAGCGCATCGGACGAAGCTGCCGCCACCCGAAAGGCCAATGAGCGCTTCAACCCGTCCGAGAAAATCTCCGAAGACCTCTCGGTGTCGTTTCCCTCCGACATCTGAGCCCATGGCCAACCACCCACCAGGACACGAGCCACGTCGATGAAACGTCTCCTT
>JBILEG010000415.1:0-3577 GCA_044352225.1 Pseudomonadales bacterium
GCGGTCGCTGAGCCGTGAACGTCACGGACGATCGCCCCGAGGCGATCTGCCTGATGGGCCCGACTGCCGCGGGCAAGACCGATCTCGCGCTCGCGCTTGCCGATGCGCTGGGCGCGGGCATCATCAGCGTCGATTCGGCCCAGATCTACCGCGGCATGGACATCGGCACCGCCAAACCCTCGCCCGAGGTGCTGGCGCGTTATCCGCACGCCCTGATCGACATCCGCGACCCCGCCGAGAGCTACTCCGCGGCTGAATTTCGCGATGACGCCATCCGCAGCATGCGTGAACTGATCGCCGCCGGCCGCCGGCCCCTGCTGGTGGGCGGCACGATGCTCTACTTCCGCGTGCTGGAAGCAGGCATCGCGGATCTTCCTCCCGCCGACCCCGCCATCCGTGCCGATATCGAGGCCCACGCCGCCGCCGAGGGCTGGCCGGGCGTGCACCGCCTGCTCGCGGAAGTCGACCCTGCCTCTGCCGCGCGCATCCACCCCACCGACCCCCAGCGCCTGCAGCGCGCCCTGGAGGTCTATCGCCTGACGGGGCGTCCCATGAGCGAGCTGCACCGCGAGCAACTGCCGCCCGCGCCGCTGCCCTGCAAGCTGCGCTGGCTCGCCGTGGCGCCGTCCGAGCGCGCCGTGCTGCACCAGCGCATCGCGCTGCGGTTCCGGCAGATGCTGGAGCAGGGTTTTCTGGACGAAGTACGCGCGCTGCACGCCCGCGGCGACCTGCACCCCGGGTTGCCCTCCGTGCGATCCGCCGGTTACCGGCAAGCATGGGAGCATCTGGAGGGTCGATTGCCCTACGAGGAGATGATCGATCGGGCTATCATGGCCACGCGACAGCTCGCCAAGCGTCAGCTCACCTGGTTGCGCTCGTGGAAGGAACTCGAGTGGCTTCCCGTTGACCAACAAGGGCGCGCAGGCCTCAGGCCGGGGAGCGATCTTCTGGAAGAGGCCTTGAAACGGCTCGCCACTGCCCGCACCTAAGGGCAGACGGAGCGCAGACCGTCCGCAAGCCGGGTCTCCCGCGGGGAGTCCGGCCGAAGAAGGCGCCGCCTGCACTGACAGGTGGCTTCATATGTTGTCATTGGCCCGTCTTGGGCAAAGGAGTTTCGTCATGTCAAAGGGGCAAAGCCTACAAGACCCTTTCCTGAATGCACTGCGCAAGGAGCGGATCCCCGTCTCCATCTACCTGGTCAACGGCATCAAGCTGCAGGGCCAGATCGAGTCCTTCGACCAGTTCGTCATCCTGCTCAAGAACACCGTGAGCCAGATGGTCTACAAGCACGCGGTCTCCACCGTGGTGCCCTCGCGTCCGGTTCGCCTCGGCCCGCCCAACGACCTCGAGGATGACGAGGACGAGGTCATCGACTGAGGTGTTCTTCGATCGGCCGGGCACGGGTGAGCGCGCGGTACTCGTTCACCTCGAACTCGACGAGAACGAAGACCGCGAGGATCCGCGTGAACTCGAGGAGCTCGTGCTCTCCGCCGGTGGTGACCCCGTGGCTTTCGTGTTCGGGCACCGGCATCGCCCCGACCCACGCAGCTTTGTCGGCAGCGGCAAGCTCGAGGAGATCGGGCAGGCCGTGCGCGAGCACGAGGCCGCGCTGGTCATCTTCAATCACGCACTGAGCCCTTCGCAGGAGCGTAACCTCGAGCGCAGCCTGCAGTGTCGCGTGATCGACCGCACGGGGCTCATCCTCGATATATTCGCGCAGCGTGCCCGCTCCCACGTGGGCAAGCTGCAGGTCGAGCTCGCGCAGTTGCGGCACATGTCGACGCGGCTCGTGCGCGGCTGGACGCACCTCGAGCGGCAGAAAGGGGGCATCGGCCTGCGTGGACCGGGTGAGACCCAGCTCGAGACCGACCGACGCCTGCTGCGCGACCGCATCAAGCTGCTCGGCCGGCGCCTGGAGAAAGTGCATCTCCAGCGTGAGCAGGGCCGTCGCGCACGGCGTCGGGCCGAGGTGCCTGCCGTCTCGCTGGTCGGTTACACCAACGCGGGCAAGTCCACGCTTTTCAATGCCCTGACAGGGGCGGGTGTCTACGCGGCGGACCAACTCTTCGCCACCCTCGACCCGACCATGCGGAGGGTGGACCTTCCCGATTCGCTCTCGATGGTGCTGGCCGATACGGTCGGTTTCGTGCGGCATTTGCCCCACCAGCTGGTCGAGGCTTTCCGCGCCACGCTGGAGGAAGCCCGCCTCGCGGACCTGCTCCTGCACGTGATAGATGCGAGTGCCGAAGACCGGGACGACACCACCCACGAGGTGGAGCAGGTGCTCGCCGAGATCGGCGCCGAGGAGGTGCCGCGCCTCGATGTCTTCAACAAGATCGATCTGCTCGAAGTCGTGCCGCGTATCGACCGTGACGAAGCGGGCCTCCCTGTGCGCGTATGGGTGTCGGCGAAGAGCGGCGCAGGGCTGGATCTGCTGCGCGAGGCTGTCGCCGAGCGCATCGGCGGTGAGATGGCGCACGAGTGGCTCTCGCTCGCCCCCTCCGAGGGGCGTCTGCGGGCGCTGCTCTACGGGAAGGGCGCAGTCGTCGACGAGCAGGTCACCGATGACGGCGCAATGAACATCGAGGTGCGCTTGCCGCGGCGCGACCTGGAGCAGTTGCTGCTCGGTCGCCGGCAGGCACCGCCACAGTGAGCGCGAGCGCGGGTCGCGGATGTCCCCACTCTGCTGCTAGACTCGCTCGCCTTTCAGAATTTCCATTTTTCCGGGGAGCAGCTTATGGCCTGGAACGAGCCAGGTAACGGCAAGCAGCGAGATCCTTGGGGGGGCGGTGACGGCCCGCCGGATCTCGACGAAGCATTCCGCAAATTCCGTGCGAAGCTCGGCGCCGCCTTCGGTGGCGGCAAGGGCGGATCGTCCGGGGGCGGAGATGCCGCCCAGGCAGGTGCCGCTGTGGGCCTCGTTCTCGCCCTCGTGGGCGCGATCTGGTTCTATCTGGGCGTGCACGTGATCGACGAGCAGGAACGCGCGGTGGTGCTGCGCTTCGGGCGCTTCAGCGAGATCCTCGACCCCGGCCTCAACTGGAACCCCTGGCTTGTGGACACGGTCGTACCGGTCAACGTGACGCGCGAGCGGCAGTACGAATCAAGCGGCATGATGCTCACGCAGGACGAAAACATGGTCGAGCTGCCCATCAAGGTCCAGTACAACATCGCCGACGTGAAGGCCTTCGTATTGAATGTCCAGAACCCCGAGGTCAGTCTGGGTCACGCGGCCGACAGCGCGCTGCGCCACGTCGTGGGCTCCAGCAAACTCGAGCAGGTGCTCTCCGAGGGCCGCGCCCAGATCGCCGACGAGACTCGCGTCAAACTCCAGAGCTATCTCGACACCTACGGCGCCGGCATCGAGATCGTCGCCGTGACCATCCAGGAGGCGAAGCCCCCGCGCGAGGTGAAAGCAGCCTTCGATGACGTCATCAAGGCCAAGGAAGACGAGGAGCGCACCAAGAACGAGGCCAGCGCCTATGCGAACGGCGTTGTCCCTGAGGCACGAGGCCGCGGCCAGCGCGCTCTGGAAGAAGCCGCTGCCTACCGCGCCAAGGTGGTCGCCGAGGCAGAG
>JBILEG010000060.1:0-12304 GCA_044352225.1 Pseudomonadales bacterium
CATGGGCAGTAGTTCGACACGGGCGCCTGCGGCCTCCATGCGTGCGGCGACGTGCTCGGCCTGCCACAGCGCAAGCTGGCTGCGGCGGGTGGCGATGCGATAGGTGCGTGTGCTCATGTGTTGTTCTGCCGTCGATCGCGGAAGCCCGCATGATACGACCGGCGGCGCGGCGCGGGCACCCTCAAGCACGCACTCACAGATCCGCGAGTGCGGCCCGCACGTCTGCAAGGTGGCGACGGCTCACCACGGGGCGGACGTCCACGCCGTCCATTTCGAGCACCCATTCGCCACCGGCGTCGCGGTGCAGCGCGCGCACCCAGGCAGGCGCCACGAGCGCGTTGCGGTGAACGCGCAGGAAGCGCGCGCCGAACTCTTCCTCGAGCTCGCGCAGGCTGTCGTCCAGCAGCAGGCTCCCACCCGGGTGGATCGCGCTCACGTATTTCTGGTCGGCGAGCAGCACCCGCACCTCACTCACCTCGAGCAGGCGCGTACCGCTCGCGCTGCGGCTCGACAGGCAGCGCCGCTCCTGACGCGTGGCGTGTGCCAGAGCCTGCAGTTGATAGCGCGTGGTGGCAGCAGCAGCCGCAGCGAGGGTCGAGGCGAGTTTTTCCTGCTGAACGGGTTTCAGCAGATAGCCCACGGCACGGCTTTCGAAGGCCGCAATCGCGTACTCGTCATAGGCGGTGCAAAACACGATCGCCGGCGGATGTTCGGCCTGGCCCATGTGGCGCGCGGCCTCGATGCCGTCCATGCCGGGCATGCGGATATCGAGCAGCACTACCTCGGGCTCGAAGAGCCGGTTCTGTTCCAGCGCCTCCATGCCGTCGGCTGCCTCGCGGATCTCGTCGTGCGGATCGCGCGCGCGGAGCAGCCGGCAGAGCCGCTGGCGGGCGAGCGGTTCGTCGTCCACCACCAGTATCTTCATGCGGGCGCCTGCGCCGGAACGCTGAGCACGGCCTTGTACACGGCGCCATCAGGCGCGGCAGAGAGCTCTGCTGCGTCACCGTAGATGGCGGCCAGGCGTGAGCGGATGTTGGCGAGCGCCATGCCGCTGCCCGTAGTGGCAGCACCCGGCGGTGGCAGCGGGTTGCTCACCTCGATGCGCAGCCGCCCACCCGCAGCTGACACTGCCAACCGCACGACGCCGCCCTGCTGTGCGGGTTGTATCCCGTGATAGACCGCGTTTTCCAGCAGCGGTTGCACGCAAAGCGGCGGCAGCGCAGCGCCCGCAGGAAGCGACTCCACGCGCGATTCGAAGCGAAGGCGTTTGCCCAGGCGCCAGCCCTCGAGCCGCATGTAGCGCTCGCAGAGATCGAGCTCTTCGGCCACCGGCGCCGTAGCCGGCCCCTCGCGAAGGCTCGCGCGGAAGAGCTCCGCGAGATCCAGCACCGCGCGCTCGGCCTGCGCGGGCTCCTCGGGGATCAGGCTCGCGATGATGTTCATGCTGTTGAACAGGAAGTGCGGGCGTATGCGGGCCTGCAGCGCCCGGATGCGGGCAGCGAGCTCGGCGCGCTCGCGCTCGATCAGCTCGCCCTGCAGATGGAAATAACGCAACGCCGCAATGCCGAGCAAAGCCCCGATGAGGAGGTTCCGCGCGAGGCCAGACGCGTCCACCCGGAAGGGATAACCCGCGATGACCGAGCCGAGAAGCCAGCTCTGGGCCACGGTCGAAAAGAGCAAGACGCCGAGCATGGCGCAGAGCGCTGCACACGCGCCGGCGGGCAATGGCAGGCGCCGCAACCACGGCGCCAGCCCGCACAACGCCGCTGCACTCGCCAGCATGTTCCAGCAGATGAACGCGACGGCACGCCCGAGCCCGATCCAGTCGAAGGCCGCGAGGCCGGAATCGAAGAGCACGAAGCAGAAAGCGAGCAGCACGCCGATCAGGCCAAGGAAAAGCACCGCCGTGCCGTCGCAGAGATCCGGCAGACGCAAGCCGCGCGCGGGCGCTTCCGTCACGGCGGCGACGGGCACATCGGGTCTGGAGACAGCAGCGTCGGTCATGGGCCCAGTTTAGACCGCACATCGCGCGTGGCTATAATCCGGCCCCTCGCCCCGATGCACGGAACTCCCGCATGAATCACGACGCCGCAGCCAAACCCTGGGGAGGCCGTTTCAGCGAGAGCACCGATGCCTTCGTCGAACGCTTCACGGCCTCGGTCTCCTTCGACCAGCGCCTGGCGCTGCACGACATCCGCGGCTCGCTCGCCCACGCAGAGATGCTCGCACGCGCCGGCGTGCTCACCGACCAGGAATTCGGCGCGATCAGCGCAGGCCTCTCCGACATCCGCGCCGAGATCGAGGCCGGGCGCTTCGCCTGGAGCGTGGCGCTCGAAGACGTGCACATGAACATCGAGGCGCGCCTCACCGACCGTATCGGCATCGCCGGCAAGAAACTGCACACGGGGCGCTCGCGCAACGACCAGGTAGCGACTGACATCCGGCTCTGGCTGCGCGCGGAAATCGATGCGATCTGCGTCGAGCTCACGCGTCTGCAGCAGGCACTCGTCGCGCTCGCCGAGCGCGAGGCCGCCACCATCATGCCCGGCTTCACGCATCTGCAGACCGCACAGCCCGTGACCTTCGGGCACCATATGCTCGCGTGGAACGAGATGCTCGAGCGCGACCACGGCCGCCTGCAGGACTGCCGAGTTCGCCTGAACAGCTGCCCGCTGGGCGCCGCGGCTCTGGCCGGCACCAGCTACCCGATCGACCGGGAACTCACCGCGGAACTGCTGGGCTTCGACGGCCCGGCGCGCAACAGCCTGGATGCCGTGGCAGACCGCGACTTCGCCATCGAGTTCTGTTCCGCCGCTGCGCTCGCGATGACCCATCTCTCACGCTTCAGCGAGGAGCTCGTGCTCTGGACCTCGGCGCAGTTCGGCTTCGTGAACCTGCCCGACCGCTTCTGCACCGGCTCCTCGATCATGCCGCAGAAGAAAAACCCCGATGTCCCCGAACTTGTGCGCGGGAAGAGCGGCCGCGTGAGCGGGCATCTGGTGGGGCTTCTCATGCTGATGAAGTCCCAGCCGCTTGCTTACAACAAGGACAATCAGGAAGACAAGGAACCGCTCTTCGACACCGTCGACACGCTGCGCGACTGCCTGCACGCCTTCGCCGACATGATGCCCTCGCTCACCGTGAACGCCGCCGTGACCCGCGAAGCTGCGCGCCGCGGCTTCGCCACCGCCACCGATCTGGCCGATTACCTCGTGCGCCGCGGCCTGCCCTTCCGTGATGCCCACGAGGTGGTGGGCAAGGCCGTGGCACACGGAGTCGCAACCGGCACGGATCTCGCGGACATGCCGCTCGCCACGCTGCAGGGTTTCAGCCGCCTGATCGCTGCGGACGTCTTCGAGGTGCTGACGCTGGAAGGCTCGGTGAACGCCCGTGACCACATCGGCGCAACAGCGCCCGCGCGCGTGCTGGCAGCAGCACACGCGGCGCGGGAGCGGCTCGCAGCCCGCGGGGGCTGAACGGGGCGCTCTCCTATACTGCGACCATGAACACCGACAACGAGGCGCAGGAAGACGACGAAGGCATAGACCGCCGCCTGCTGCGCCGCGTGCAGGAGCGCTTTCGCCTGATCGGCACGGCCCGCCTCGCACGCCTGCGCGGGATGGTCGACGAGTGCCAGCGCAACTTCCTCGACCTCCTCCCGCTGCTGTTCCACCTGAATCACCCCGCGCTGCCCGGCTATCTGTCCGCCGGCACGCCCTGCGGCATCGGCGGATACCGCGCGGATGCGACCACGCTGGCGCTCGCGCACCGACAGTGGCGAAGCTTCGAGGCGCGCCCCGGCAAGGCCTCGCCCGAAGACATCACCGCCGTCTACCTGATGGGCAGTTCGGGCACCCTCGGCCACGCCGACACCAGCGACCTCGACCTCTGGATCTGCTACCGCGGTGCGCTGCCGCAAGAGGCACTCGCGCTGCTGCAGCGCAAGGCGGAGGCGATCAGCGCCTGGGCGAGGAGCGAGGGCGTGGAGGCGCACCTCTTCCTGATGAACGACGACAAGTTCCGCAGCGGCGAGCGCGAACCACTCACGGGCGAAAACTGCGGGACTGCGCAGCACTATCTGCTGCTCGACGAGTTCTACCGCACCGGCATCCTGCTCGCGGGACGCATCCCGGCCTGGTGGCTGATTCCGCCCGAAGAGGAGCCACGTGCGCAGGAGTGGCTCGCCGCTGCGCTCGCGCGCCGCCACGTACGCGCCACGCAGTTGCTCGATTTCGGCGGCCTTCACACGGTGCCCGCGAACGAGTTCGTGGGCGCGGGCATCTGGCAGCTCTACAAGGCGATCGACTCGCCCCACAAATCGATGCTGAAGCTGCTGCTCTTCGAGATCTACGCCGGCGAGTTCCCGGCCGCACTCCCCCTCAGCGCGGACTTCAAGCGCGCGGTGTACGCGGGCGTGACGGACATCGACGAGCTTGATCCCTACCTGATGGTCTACCGCCGCATCGAGGCCATGCTGCAGCACGAGATACAGCCCGAGCGCCTCGAACTCGCACGCCGCTGCCTGTACTACAAGGCCGGCAACCGGCTCTCGCACGCACGCGGCGCGGAGCCGGGCTGGCAACGGCTGCTGATGGAGCGCCTGGTGGCGGATTGGGGCTGGGACCAGGCGAAGCTCGCGCGGCTCGACGCGCGCGCGCGATGGAACATCGCGGAGGTGTCGACCGAGCGCAACGCGCTGGTGAAGGAGCTGGTGCACAGCTACCGCTTCCTGGCGGAATTCGCGCGTCGCTCCGGGGCGGCATCGGCGATGGACGCCCGCGAACTGAGCGTTCTCGGGCGCAAGTTGCACGCGGCCTACGAGCGCCGCGCCGGCAAGGTCGACGATCTGAACGCGGGCCTGATGGCGCAGGTAGCAGAGCCGGAGCTGAGCCTCTGTGCACGCCGCGACGCCGCGGGCGAGCCGCTCTGGGGTGTCTGGCAAGGGCTGGTGAAACCGCGCGGCCACCCGGCCGGCACGCTGCTGCGTCAGGCCGCGTCACTCGGCGAACTTCTGGCCTGGTGCCTGCTGAACCGGGTGATCGACGACAGGACACGGATCACGCTGCGCGAGGCGGAGGACGGGCTCAGCTACGCCGAGCTCGAGATCCTGCTGCGCGAGATCCGCGGCCTGCTGCTGCAGGAGCGCCCGGCGCCGGCCGAAGATGCGTTCACGCGACAGGCCCGTGCCGTGGGGGTGCTGGTGCTGGTGAACGTGGCAACGGGAAACACCTCAGGCGAGGCAGGCCTGCAGCGTGTCAGCAGCCGCAGCGATGCGCTCGCCTACAGCGCGCTGCGCGAGAACCTCGTCGCCAACCTCGAGATCCTGCACTGCAACACCTGGGGCGAGGTGGTGGCCACGCGCTACACCGGCGAGGAAGGCCTGCTGCGCTGTTTGCGCGAGTTCCCGGGGCTCGGCGTGGCGCCGTCGCTGGAGCCTTCGGTGCGGGTGCGTTGCGCGGGCGCGCTGCACGCGGCATCGGTGGAGTCACGGGTGAAGGAGGTGCTGGCCGCATTCACCGCCGCTCTGCACGGCGGCGCCGACGCGCGCTACGTGCTGGCGGTACGCGGACACCTGCATCTGTTGTCGCGGGAAGACGGCATCGTGTCTGCCCGGGACGTCGGCACCGAGGAACAGCTGCTGGCCTGGCTCGCACGCCCGCGGCGCAATTGGTCCGCGCTTGCGATCGACGCACATGCACTGCCCGGCAGCCCTCTTCCGCTGGTCGTGGAGGTGATGGCGCCGGAGAGCGTCTCCGTGTTCTGGGAACGCCAGCCCCAAGGTTTGCGGATTCTCGTGGCCGATGAGCGCGGCTCCCTGCTCGCGTGGACGGCACGCGGCGCACGCGAGGCCTCGACACTGGCCGCGCTCGCGCTCTTCTTGCGCTCGGTGCAGCACCGTCAGCTCGCGGCCGGCGCAGCCGAGACGCAGTCCCCGGTGTTCCATGCCTTGCGACGCAAGCCGGGCACTGCGGGATGGACGGCCGAGCGCAGCCGTGACCCGGCGCCACCGGGCAACATGGCGCTGCACGTGCAGGCACTCGCCGGCCACGACGGCGACTGGACGGTCTACTGCGAGGGAACGGCCTTCGCGCAACGGGAACTGGGAGAGAGCTTCACGGCGCAGCTCTCTTCGCACATACGCTCGCTGCGGCGCGGGCGGGGCGAGTATCCCGTCTACATCACGGACCTCGACCTGAGCGCGCTGGAGCCGGGGAACGCGCTGCAGACGGTGGAATACCTCAGGCGACGGCTGCAGCTGGAGCAGCAGCTGAACGCGGCGCTGCTCCCATGAGCGTGGCGGTGCACCGCCACCGGTCGCTGGCTATACTTCGCCACCCTCCCGCAGGATCCCCCGCCGTGCGCCATCTTCTGCTCGTCCTTCTGCTGTGCGCGGCTGCCGGATGCGGTCAGAAAGGCGCGCTCGTGTTGCCGCAGGAGCAGCCTCCTGCTCCTGCGACGCCCGCTCCGCGCTGACACCCGGAGCCTGCCGTGGGCCTGCATCTGCGCGACGGCGCGCTCCACGTCGAGGGCGTGGCGCTGGAGGATCTGGCCACGCGTTTCGGCACACCCACCTATGTCTACTCGAAAGCCGCACTCGAGCAGGCATACGGCGCTTTCGCGAGCGCCTTTTCGGCTGCGCCCGGAAGCCTTGCCTGCTACGCGGTGAAGGCAAATTCCACCCTCGCGGTACTGGGTGTGCTGGCACGGGCGGGCGCGGGTTTCGACATCGTCTCGGGCGGGGAACTGCAGCGCGTGCTGAAGGCCGGTGGAAATCCGGCGCGCGTGGTGTTTTCGGGCGTGAGCAAGAGCCGCGAGGACATCAGCACGGCACTGGATGCGGGCATTCTCTGCTTCAACATCGAGTCCGCGGCAGAGCTCGAACGCATTGCCGCCATCGCGGCGCAACGCGGGCAGGTAGCGCCCGTCTCGCTGCGTGTGAACCCCGACGTCGACGCGATGAGCCACCCCTACATCTCCACCGGCCTGCGCGAGAACAAGTTCGGCGTCGACATGCAGACCGCGCGGGCGCTCTACCAGCGCGCCGCGTCACTGCCCTCCTTGCGCGTCTGCGGCATCGACTGCCACATCGGCTCGCAGATCACGGCGCTCTCGCCCTTCGTCGATGCGCTCGATCGCGTGCTGGCGCTGGTGGATGCGCTCTCGGCCGAGGGCATCGTGCTGGAGCATATCGACGTGGGTGGCGGTCTGGGCGTGAGCTACAACGGCGAGTCACCACCCTCCATGCAGGATTACGCACACGCGATCCTTGCCGGCGTGGGTGCGCGGCCGCTGCGCATCCTCACGGAGCCGGGCCGCGCGATCGTGGCGGCGGCCGGCCTGCTGCTGACGCGCGTCGAGTACCTGAAGCAGAACGGCGAGCGCAGTTTCGCCATCGTCGACGCCGGCATGAACGATCTGCTCCGCCCGGCCCTGTACGGAGCGTGGATGGGCATCGAGGCGGTGCGGCCGCGCGCGGGCACGCCACAGGACCGGGACATCGTGGGGCCGGTCTGCGAATCGGCGGATTTCCTCGGCAAACAGCGGGCACTCGCGCTCGAGGCGGGAGACCTGCTCGCCGTGCGCGATGCCGGCGCCTACGCGTTTTCCATGAGCTCGAACTACAACAGCAGGTGCCGGGCGGCCGAGGTCATGGTCGACGGCGATACGGCATTCCTTGTGCGCGAGCGCGAGCGCTTCGAAGATCTCGTGCGCGGCGAGCGCCTCCTGCCGGCGGGTGACTGAGCCATGTTGTTGCGCTTCACCAAGATGCACGGTCTGGGCAACGATTTCGTGGTGATCGAATCCGTCACGCAGAGCCTTCGCGTCGACGCGCAACTGATTCGCCTCCTGTCAGACCGTCACCGCGGCGTGGGCTGCGATCAGGTGCTGCTGATCGAGCCGCCCGCTGACCCCGAGGTGGATTTCCGCTACCGCATCTTCAACCAGGACGGCTCCGAGGTCGGGGCCTGCGGCAACGGTGCGCGTTGCATCGCCAAATTCATCCGCGACAAGCGACTCTGCGCGAAGCGCAGGGTGCAGGTCGAGACGCTCGGCGGCCGCCTCACGCTCGATCTCGGGCGCAGCAACGTCTTCGCAGTGACGATGGGAATTCCGCGCCTCGAGCCCGCAGAAATACCATTCGAAGCCCCCTCCAGGGCTGCCGTCTATACTCTCGACGCAGGTGGAAACACCTGCTCGATCGGCGCCGTTTCCATGGGAAATCCCCACGCGGTGCTGCTGGTCGAGGACGTAGCCGATGCTCCCGCCGTCACGCTCGGACCCCTGGTCGAGCGCCATCCCCGTTTTCCGGAGGGTGCGAACGTGGGCTTCATGCAGGTCCTCGGCCGCGGCGAAATCAACCTGCGGGTGTGGGAGCGCGGCGTCGGCGAAACAGAGGCCTGCGGGAGCGGCGCCTGTGCCGCCGTGGTGTCGGGACGGCTGCGCGGCTTGCTCGACGAGCGCGTCCGCGTGAATCTCCGCGGCGGCCACCTGCAGATCGAGTGGCAGGGCGAGGGCCAGCCGCTGCTGATGAGCGGCCCCGCGACGACGGTATTCGAAGGACAGATCGCACTATGAAAGACGATCACGGCGCCCAACTGCGCGCCCGCGACGCGCACAACCCGCCGGGCATTTCCGCCGAAGACGTGGCGGCCTACCTCGCAGCGCATCCGGATTTCTTCAAACGCCACGAGCAGTCCCTGCTCGACCTGGACCTGCCGCACCGCGCCGGCGCTGCCGTGTCACTGGTCGAGCGCCAGGTGAGCCTGCTGCGCGAGCGCAACATCGATTCGCGCCAGCGTCTGAGCCGTCTGATGGAAACGGCACGGGACAACGATCTGCTGTTCTCGCGCACGCGACGTCTGGTGCTCGGCCTGCTCGAGGCAGATTCCCTCGAGGCCTGCAGCCGTGTGGTGCTCGACGCCCTGCGCCGGGATTTCGCCATCGACCACGGCCGCCTGCACCTGTTCACGGGTGGCGCACTCACCTGGCCCGACACCGCCAGCACCCTCGACCGCGCGCAGGCCGGCTCGGTGCTGAACGGGCTGCTCAGCGTGGGGCGGCCCATCGTCGGGCCGCTGCGTCCGCAGGAGCGCACGATCCTGTTCGGTGAGTTCGCAGACGAGGTGCAGTCTGCCGCGGTGGTGCCGATCGGCAACCCGGCCTGCATCGCGGTGCTGGCTGCGGGAAGCAGCGACCCGCGCCGTTTCCATGCCGAGATGGGCACGATGTTCCTCGAGTTCATCGGCGAAGTGCTGGCACGCCTGCTGCCGCACCACGCACGCCGGGGCTGAATGGGCGAGGCGGCGCTCGCGCAGCAGGCAGAGGCCTGGCTTGCCTATCTCGAGGCCGCACGGCGCGCCTCCGGACACACCCTCTCTGCCTATCGCCGCGATCTGCGTCTGCTGCAAGTGTTGCTCGCGGAGCGGGGTATAACGGAACTCGTCAGCGCAGACACGCTTGCGTTGCGGCAGGCGGTATCCGCCCTGCACCGCCGCGGGCTCGCGCCACGCAGCATCCAGCGCTTCCTGTCAGCCTGTCGTGGCCTGTTTGCCTACATGATCGGGCAGGGGCTCATGTCCGCGAATCCGGCGCTGGGCGTGCAGGCGCCGCGTGGAGCGCGCACGCTGCCGAAGGTGCTGGACGTGGACCAGGCCGCGCGCTTGCTCGATGCGGAGCCTTGCAGCGAGGAGAGCCTGCGCGACAAGGCGATCATGGAACTCTTCTACAGCTCGGGCCTGCGTCTCTCGGAGCTCTGCGGACTCGACATCTCCGCACTCGACCTGAACGAGGCACTGGTCACGGTCACCGGCAAGGGCAATCGCACGCGCACGCTGCCGGTCGGGCGGCAGGCGCTCGCGGCACTGCGTGAATGGCTGCAGCTGCGCCGGCAGTGGCCGCGCGCCGCGCACTGCCCCGCACTCTTCGTGAGCCGCCGCGGCACGCGTCTTGGCACACGCGCAGTGCAAGTTCGCCTCGCGCAGCACGCCCGAGAGAACGGCCTTCCGCAGCACCTCCACCCGCACATGCTGCGCCACTCCTTCGCCAGTCACTTGCTTGAATCAAGCAGCGATCTGCGTGCCGTGCAGGAACTGCTGGGGCACGCCAACCTCTCGACCACGCAGGTGTACACGCACCTCGACTTCCAGCACCTCGCCAAGGTCTACGACGCCGCGCACCCGCGGGCCGGACGCCGCCGCGAGAAGACACCGGAGTGAGCGGCATGGCGGGCCGGCTGCGGCTGATCACCTTCGATCTGGACGACACGCTCTGGGATTTGCGCCCCGTGCTGGTGCAAGCCGAGCAGGAGCTGGCGCTGTGGGCCCGGGAGCGTTGTCCGGAACTGGGCGAGCGCTTCGATCGCGCGGCGCTGATGGCGCTTCGCCTCGAACTGATGGCCGCGCGGCCCGAACTCGCGCACCGGATCAGCGATGTGCGCATCGAATCCCTGCGGCTTGCGCTGGAGCGGTGCGGGCGCAACACGCAGGAAGCACTGGTGCTGGCGCGCGAGGGCTTCGAGGTGTTCATTGCCGCACGCCATGCCGTGGAGCCCTTCGAGGGCGTGGAAGAGTGCCTCGGGGAATTACAGGGGCGTTACACGCTCGGCGTGATCACCAATGGCAACGCGGACGTGTTCCGTTTGCCACTGGGTCGGTTCTTCGATTTTGCGGTGCGCGCCGAGACGCTCGCGGCCGCCAAGCCGGATCCGCGCCCCTTCACTGAGGCGCTGCGCGCGGCTGGCGCGGAGGCATCAGAGACGCTGCACGTGGGAGACCACCACGATCACGACATCGCGGGAGCCATAGGGGTGGGGATGCGCAGCGCGTGGTTCAACCCGAAGGCCCGCGATTGGCCCGGCGGCACGCCGGCAGACGGCGAGTTCAGGCAGTTCGCGGAATTGCCGGTGCTGCTTCGCCGCCTGGAAAGCTGAGTAAAACGCCCGCCTACTGGCTGAGGTCGTTCACGCCTGCCGTGGGGCTGGTGCTCTGGTTGGCAGCGCTCGGCTCGAGTTTCTCGATACGGCCACCGCCACGCAGGAACGCATCGATTTCCGCTTGCATCTGCTCGCGGACTTTCCGGCGCGCCTCGATGGAGGGAGCGTCTGCGGTTTCGTCACGGGGAGGGGGTGCCTCCGCGGCTTCGACCGGTTCGGACTCTACGGCGTCGTCGTCGTCTTCATCTTCGGAGGACATGACTGCTCTTCCGGTTTTCCCTGCAGGTGGCGGGAGCTTTTTGTATTGCGGATCCGGCCCGGATGCAAGAGGGCCGGGCGGAATCAGATCGCATCGGAGCCGGACTCGCCGGTGCGGATACGGATCACCTGCTCCAGCGGCGAGACGAAAATCTTGCCGTCACCGATCTTGCCAGTGTAGGCCGCATTGCGGATGGCCTCGATCACGGCGTCGCACTGCGCGTCGTCGATGGCGATCTCGAGTTTCACCTTGGGCAGGAAATCGACCACGTACTCGGCGCCGCGGTAGAGCTCGGTGTGGCCCTTCTGGCGACCGAAGCCTTTGACTTCGCTGACGGTCACGCCCTGCACGCCGATATCGGAAAGCGCCGAGCGCACGTCGTCGAGCTTGAAGGGTTTGATGATGGCGGTGATCAGCTTCATGCGGTGTCTCCGTGGCTGCTGCCAAGCGGCAAGGGCGGCCGCATTATAGTGACACCGGAGCGATGCGCGAGCGCAAGTGCCGCTTTCGCGGGCACAAAAAAAAGCGCCCCGGAGGGCGCCAACAGGAGGTACTCGTTGAGGCAGGCGGGGCTCTGTGTGGCCCCGCCTCCGAAGGATCAGCCGTACGCGCGCTCGCCGTGCTCGACGGTGTCGAGGCCCTGGCGCTCTGCGTCTTCCGACACTCGCAGCCCGATCGTGATGTCGATCAGTTTGAAGAGCACGAAGCTCACCACACCCGACCACACCAGCGTGAGCGCCACGCTCTTCGCCTGGATCATCACCTGCGCTGCCATGTCGTAGGGCGCGAGTTCCATCGTGACCCAGTCCACGAAGCCAACGCCGCCCAGCTTCGGATCTGCGAACACACCCGTGAGGAGCGCACCCAGGATGCCGCCGACGCAGTGCACGCCGAAGACGTCGAGCGAATCGTCATAGCCGAGCTTGTGCTTCAGCCAGCTGACAGCCCAGAGGCAGCCGAGGCCTGCGGCAAGACCGATCGCCAGTGCGCCCATCGGACCCACCCAGCCGCAAGCCGGGGTGATGGCGACGAGGCCCGCGACCGCACCCGAGGCGCCGCCCAGCATGGTGGGCGTGCCACGGAGCAGCCACTCGGCGAAGCTCCATGCCAGG
>JBILEG010000416.1:0-3566 GCA_044352225.1 Pseudomonadales bacterium
TTGCTGGGGCAAGAAGAAATTCATGGGGCGCGAGGTGACGGGCATACTCCGCAGCACCTTCGTGATCGGCAAGGACGGCAAGGTGAAGCACATCATGGACAAGGTCGCCACCAAGACGCACCACGCTGACGTACTCGCACTGCTGGCATCCATCGGCTGAGATTACCGTCCGGTAACCGCGCTGCGGTGCGCGTGGTGCGCCGTAGCGCCGGGCCGTAGAATCCTCCGGAACGGGCGACGCGCACGCCCCGCTGTATGTCCTGCGCCTGGATCCCCCGATGAAAAAACCCTTGCTGCTGACTGCCCTTGCCCTGGTGCTGGTCTTCGGCGGCATTTTCGGTTTCATCTACGGCAAGAAGGCGCTGATCGCGCGCTACATGGCCAGCTACCAGCCGCCACCGGTGAGCGTGGTCGTGGAACCCGCCATCCAGGAGACCTGGGATCGCAGCATCACGGCAGTGGGCACGCTCAAAGCCGCCCTCGGTGTCGATGTGGCGACCGAATCCGCAGGCACGGTGTCGAAGATCCTCTTCAAGGGCGGAGAGACGGTCGCGGCAGGTGCCGAGTTGTTCGCGCTGGAGGACAGCGTCGAAGTAGCTACGCTGAAAAGCCTCCTCGCACAGAAGCGCCTCGCCGAGATCAACTTCCAGCGCGACCAGCGCCTGCTGACCACGCGGGCCATTTCCCGTACTGATTTCGACAAAACGGAATCCGTGCTGAAAGACGTCAGCGCGCAGGCCGAGAAAACCGAAGCCATCATCGCCCGCAAGCATCTGCGCGCCCCGTTTGCCGGGCAGATCGGGATTCCGCGGGTGGACGAGGGCATGTACGTGACGGAGGGCCATGCCATGGTCACCCTTCAGGCGCTCGAACTGCTCGAAGTCGATTTCTCGCTGCCGGAGCAACAACTGCCGTTGTTGCACCCGGGCCAGCGTGTGCGCTGCTCGGTGCAGGCACACCCCGGCCGGCAGTTCGAGGGCGAGATCGTCGCCATCGATGCCAAGGTGGATGCGAATACGCGAAACGTGCTGGTGCGGGCGCGCGTGCCGAACGCGGGTGCCACGCTGCTGCCGGGCATGTTCGTGAGCGTGGATGTGATCATCGAGGAGAGCGTGGCCGTGCTCACGGTTCCCGAGACATCCATCAGCTACAACCTCTACGGTGATGCCGTGTACGTGCTGAAGGCCGCGGCAGCCGACGGTGTGCAGACGGTGGAGCGCCGCTACGTGAAACTTGGTGCGCACCGCAATCTGCGGGTGGCTGTGACCGAGGGCCTCGGGGCGGGGGAGCAGGTGGTGAGTGCCGGTGCGCTGAAGCTCGATAACGGCGCGCGGGTGGTTCTGGACACGCGCGAGCGTCGCGCGCCGGGTGCATGAACATCACCGACGTCTTCATCCGCCGGCCGGTACTCGCGACGGTTCTCAGCCTGCTGCTGGTACTGCTCGGGATGCGGGCCTTCCAGAACCTCAGCCTCCGGGAATATCCCGAGGTCACCTACCCGGTGATCAACGTCACCACCGTTTATCCCGGCGCCAACGCCGATCTGGTTCAGGGCTTCATCACCCGTCCGCTCGAGCGCGCCATTGCGAGCGCCGAAGGGCTCGATTTCATCGAGGCGAAGACCGAGGACGGCGTCTCGCGCATCTCGGCACATCTTCGCGCGGGTTACAGCGTGGATGCCGCATTCGCTGATGTGAGCGCCAAGGTCGAGCAGGAGCGCAAGAACCTCCCGCGCGAGACCGAGGACCCGGTCGTCGAGAAAGAAACCGGCATGGGAACCGATACCCTCCAGTACCTGAGCTTCACCAGCACGCAGCTCTCGCAACAGCAGATCACCGATTACCTCGACCGTGTGGTGCAACCCGTGCTCGCCACCGTGGACGGTGTGGGCTCCGTCGAGATCTTCGGGCGTCGCGATTACGCGATGCGGATCTGGCTCGACCCGGCGCGACTCGCCGCGTTCGGCCTGACACCTGCCGACGTCCGGGCCGCGGTGCAGGCGAACAACGTGCAGAGCGCGGCGGGCACACTCCGCAGCGATTCCACGCAGTTCTACGTGAACCCGCGCACAGGTCTCGAGGACGCCGCCGGCTTCGCCAAACTCGTCGTGGCGCGTGGTGCGGATTCGATCGTGCGCCTGGGCGACGTCGCCCGCGTGGAACTCGGTGCCTCGAACTACGACACCCGCGTGAGTGACGACGGCGATGGCGCTGTGTTCATCGGCATCAAGGCCTCGATCAGTGCCAACCCCCTCGAGGTCGGGCAGCGCGTGCGCGACATCATGCCCCGTCTGCAGTCCCAGCTTCCCGACGGCCTCGCTGGCGAGGTGGTCTTCGATGCAACCACCACAATCCGCCACTCTGTGAACGAAGTGGTGAAGACGCTGGTCGAGGCGAGCCTCATCGTCGTGCTGATCATCTTCCTGTTTCTCGGTTCCCTGCGCTCGGTGATCGTGCCGGTGATCACGATCCCGCTCTCGCTGATCGGCGTGCTCTCGGTGATGCTATGGCTGGGGTTCTCGGTGAACCTGCTCACGCTGCTGGCGATGGTGCTCGCCATCGGCCTGGTGGTGGATGACGCGATCGTGGTGGTCGAGAACATCCAGCGTCATATCGAAGAGGGCATGCGCCCCTTCGAGGCCTCTTTGCTCGGTGCGCGTGAAATCGCCTTCCCGGTGGTGGCGATGACGCTCACGCTTGCGGCCGTTTATGCGCCCATCGGTTTCCTGGGCGGGCTCACAGGAAAGCTCTTCATCGAGTTCGCCTTCACGCTCGCCGGCGCCGTGGTGGTCTCGGGGCTGGTCGCGCTCACGCTCTCGCCGATGATGTGCGCACGCTTGCTGCGGCACGAAGGCAGCAGCAACCGTCTGGTGGCGCAGATCGACCGGAACTTCGAGGTCACCAAGCATGTGTACCGCCGCATGCTGGACGCGACGCTGCGCAACCGGCCTTCGGTGTTGTTGTTCGCGGGAACGGTCCTGCTCAGCATCGTGTTCCTCTTCCGGGCGATTCCTCAGGAACTGGCACCGCTCGAAGACACCGGGCAGGTGTTCATCGTGGGCGAGGGCCCGCTCGACTCCACCATCGAACACACCTGGCGCTGGGTGGCAGAGACGGAAGAAATCCTGCGCACGGTGCCCGAGCGCTGGCGCTACTGGCTGGTGGGCGGCGGCTTCGGGCAGAACAGCTTTTTCGGGATGATCATGTTGAAGCCCTGGGAGGAGCGTGAGCGCAGCGCAGGCGAGGTACAGCAGGACTTGCTCGCCAAGGTGAGCAAGGTGCCGGGCATGCGCATCAACACCGTGAACTTCCCCTCCATTCCGGGCGCCTCGGCCGAGTTGCCCTTGCGTTTCGTGGTCTCCTCCACCGGCTCCTACGAGCTCGTGCACCAGATTGCCGAGGACATCGAGGCGAAGGCGCGCGAGAGCGGGCTGTTCGTGTACGTGGACTCGGAGTTGCGTTTCGACAAGCCCGAGCTCCAGCTGGTCATCGACCGCGACAAGGCCGCGCGGCTTGGCGTGGACATGACGCAGATCGGCGCAACGCTCGCGAATTATCTTGGCGAGA
>JBILEG010000563.1:0-3555 GCA_044352225.1 Pseudomonadales bacterium
GGGTGCACAGGTGGCTGCCATCGAGACGGCAGATCTCCCGGCCCTGACGACCGCGCAGCTGGTCGCCATCGACACCGCCGATATCGCCGGCATGAGCACGGCGCAGATCGCGGCCCTCGGCACGGCACAGATCTCCAAGCTGAGCACGGCACAGGTCGGCGCGCTGACCTCGGCGCAGGTGGCTGCCATCGAGACCGTCGACCTCGTGTCCATGACCACCGCCCAGATCGCCGCCTTCAGCGCCACGCAGATCAGCAAACTCACGGCCGGGCAGGTTGCCGCACTCACCACAGCGCAGGTAGCGGCCATCGAGACCGTCGATGTGGCGGCGCTCACCACGGCCCAGATCGCGGCTTTCACCACCGACCAGATCGGCAAGCTGACGAACAGCCAGATTGCCGCGCTCACCACGGCGCAGGTGGCGGCCATCGAGACGGTTGACCTCGCCCTGATGACCACGGGCCAGATCGCCGCTCTCACCAGCGACCAGGTGCGCCACATGGGCACGGCCCAGATCGCGGCGCTCACCACCGCGCAGGCGGCGGCCATCGAAACGGCCGATCTGGTCGGGATGGGCACGGCCCAGATCGCGGCGCTCACCACCGCACAGGCGGCGGCGCTCACGGTCAGCCAGGTCGCTGCCATCACGCCGGAACAGCTGGTGGCCATCGAGACGGCCGACCTCGCCTCGCTCACGACGGCGCAGATCGTCGCGCTCACCACCGAGCAGGTGGCCACGCTCACGACGGCGCAGGTTGCCGCCCTCACCACGACGCAACTCGCGGCGATGCAGACCGCAGATCTCGTCTCGCTCAGCAACGTGCAGATCGCGGCGCTGACCAGCACCCAGATGTCCGGTTTCACGAACGCCCAGATCGCGGCCCTCACCACGGACCAGATCCAGGCGCTCGAGACGGCCGATCTCGCCGGGCTCACCTCGGGCCAGATCGCCGCGTTTACCACGGGCCAGATCACGGCCATGAGCGCAGCCCAGATCGGCAACCTGACGACCTCGCAGATTGCCGCCATCGAGACGGCGGATCTGGTGGCGATCTCCCCGGAGATCATTCCCGCTCTCGGCACGGCGCAGGTGCGTGCCCTTACGCAGACCCAGATCTCGGCCCTGACCACGGATCAGATCGTGGCCCTCGAGACGGTCGATCTCGCGGCGCTCACCACAGACCAGATCTCGGTGATCACCGCCGGCCAGGCCGCAGCCTTCACCTCGGGTCAGGTCGCGGCGCTCACCACCGCGCAACTCGAGGCGCTCGGACTCGATGCGCTCGCCACACTGTCGACGGCCGCCATACCCGGTCTCACGACCGCGCAGGTGAGCTCGCTCAGCACCGACCAGATCGCCTTCCTCACCACGGCACAGCTGCGTGCCATGGAGACGGCAGACGTGGCCGTGCTGAACGGAAGCCAGTTGCAGGGGCTCTCCTTCGCGCAGGTGGCGGCGCTCACCACCGACCAGATCGTCGCCCTGAGCAGCACCCAGTTCGCGGCCTTCACGCCAGACCAGATCAGCGTGCTGACCGCCTCGCAGGTGGCCGCCATCGAGACGGTGGATCTGGCGAACCTCAGCACCGCACAGGTCCGCGCGCTCGACGCCGAGATAGCCTCGCTCACCACCGCGCAGATCGTCGCGCTCACCACGGCGCAGGCGGCTGCACTGACGGTTGGTCAGGTACAGGCCCTCACCGGGGCGCAGATCGCGGCCATCGAGACGGCCGATCTGGTCAAGCTCTCCACCGCACAGGTGGCCGCGCTCGGCACGGCGCAGATCGGCGCGCTCACCACGGCGCAGGTCGCGGCGCTCACCACCGACCAGGTGCCCACGCTCACCACGCTCCAGATCCCGGCCTTCAGCACGGCGCAGATCGCGGCACTGACCACGGACGACGTGGCGCTGCTCACCACTGCGCAGCTGATCGCGATCGAGACCGCTGACGTGGCCGCCATGACCACGGCACAGATCGCCGCGCTGTCGACGGCCAGCGTCGCCAAGCTGACCACGGCGCAGATCGGCGCGCTCACCCCGGCCCAGATCGCGGGCATGGAGACCGCAGACGTCGCGGTGCTGGATACCGCCCAGATCGGTGCGCTCAGCACCGAGCAGGTGGCGGCCTTCACCACGGCGGGCATCGTGGCGCTCACCACCGCACAGGCGGCGGCGCTCAGTGCGAGCCAGTTCTCTGCGCTGACCACCGCACAGATCGCGGCCATGCAGACGGCTGACCTCGCCGCGGTCACCACGACGGCGATCCAGGGCCTCACCACCGCACAGGCGGTGGCCCTGACCACCGACCAGGTGCCCAAACTGACCACCGACCAGCTCCCGCTGCTCAGCACCTCGGCGGTGGCCGCACTCTCCACGGCGCAGATCGCCGCGCTGACCACCGATCAGGCGCCCACGCTCACGACGGCGCAGATCGCCGCGCTCACCACGGCGCAGGTGGCCGCGATCGAAACGGCGGATTTCGCCAAGCTCGGCACAGACCAGATCGTGGCGCTCGAAACGGTCGATGTCGCGGCGCTCACGACTGCCCAGATCGTGGCACTGACCACCGATCAGGCGGCGGCCCTCACGGGTACGCAGCTCGGGGCGCTGACGTTGGGTCAGCTGGCGGCACTGGTCACCGATGACCTTGCGAAACTCTCGACCACCGCACTGCCCTCGTTCACCACGGCGCAGGTCGCGGCGCTCTCCACCGCACAGCTGGTGGCGCTGACCACAGACCAGATCGCCGCGCTCGAGGTGGTCGACGTGGCCGCGCTCACCACCGCTCAGGTGGTGGCGCTCACCACCGCCCAGGCGGCGGCCATCGAGACGGTAGATCTGGCCGCCATGAGCACCACCCAGATCGCGGCCTTCGAGAACAACGACCTCGCGGCCATGGGCACGGCGCAGATCTCCAAGCTGACCACGGCGCAAACGGCCGCGCTCACCACCGGGCAGATCGTGGCACTCACCGGTGCCCAGATGGCAGCGCTCACCACCGCGCAGGTGCAGGCGCTCACCACGGACCAGATCCCTGCCATCCAGGGCAGCGATCTCGCCAGCATGGGAACGGCACAGATCGTCGCCCTGACGACAGGGCAGATCTCGGCGCTCACCACGGCTCAGGTCGTGGCACTCACCACCGATCAGGTGCGTGCGATCGAGACGGTCGATCTGGCGGCGATGACGACCACCCAGATCCAGGCGATGCAGATCCAGGACCTTCAGGAGTTGAGCACCGGCCAGATCGTCGCATTGACCACGGCTCAGGTGGCGGCACTCACCATCTCGCAGGTCGCTGCGCTCACCACCGCGCAGGTGGCGGCGCTGGAGACGGCAGACGTGGCCGCCCTGACCACCGCGCAGGTGCAGGCGATCCAGGACGCCGACCTGAAGGCGATGTCCACCGCGCAGATCCACGCCTTGACCGCCACGCAGGTCGCTGCGTTCACGACGGGGCAGATCCTCGGCCTCACCACCGACCAGATCCCGGCGCTCACCACGGATGCCATCGTGGCCATGACCTCCTCGCAGTTCGCGGCCATGGCGAACGA
>JBILEG010000417.1:0-3551 GCA_044352225.1 Pseudomonadales bacterium
TATGCAGTGGCTGGAACTGATGCCGCCCGCCGCCATCGTGAACGCCCTGTCCAAGGGCGTGATGGCCGAGCAGGGCCGCGCGCTCTCGGCCGAGCAACACCTGCAGGTGGCCGAGTACATCACGCGTCGTTCACTGGCCAATGGGCTGCCGAAAATCCCCCTCCCGGCGCAGTGCTCCGGCGAGGCCGCGCGCTTCGATCTGTCCCGTCCGGCACCGGCCGTGGGCTGGGGCCACGACGCCCGCCGCTTCGTGCCCGCAGAGGCGGGTGGCATCTCGGCCGCAGACCTCAAGAGCATGGAGCTCAAATGGGCCTACGCCTTCCCCTTCGCCACACGCGCCCGCTCGCAACCGGCGATCGGCATGGGCGCGGTGTTCGTGGGCAGCGAGGACGGCCGCGTCTACGCCTTCGATCTGAAAACCGGTTGCGCACGCTGGATCTTCGAGGCCTCGGCCGAGGTGCGCACCGGCGTGGTGCTGAGCGCGGGCGAGCGCCCGATGCTCTACTTCGGCGACATCCTGGCCAAGTTCTATGCCGTCGATGCGCTGACCGGCAAGCTCCTGTGGTCGCAGCGCGTGGACGATCACCCGAGCGCGACACTCACCGGCACGCCGCTGCTGCACGACGGGCGGCTCTACGTGCCCGTGTCCTCGCTGGAAGTGGTGCCCGCTGCGAACCCCGCCTATCCCTGCTGCACCTTCCGGGGCAAGCTCCGGGCGCTGGACGCGCGCACCGGTGAGTTTGCCTGGGATTTCCACCCCATTCCCGAAGCGCCCAAATCGCTCGGGCGCACCAGCGCAGGCACCGAGCGCTTCGGCCCCTCCGGCACACCGCTCTGGGCTAATCCGGTGGTCGACACCCGGCGCGGCGTGCTCTACATCGGCAGCGGCGAGAACTACTCCTCGCCCGCCGACGAGAACAGCGACGCGATCTTTGCGGTGGACCTCGCCACGGGCAAACGCGTGTGGCAGCGCCAGACCATCGCAGGCGATGCGTGGAATGTCGCCTGCATGATGGCGGACAACCCGAATTGCCCGCAGGAAAAAGGCCCCGACTTCGACCACAGCTCCTCGATCCTGCTGGTCGATCTGCCCGACGGGAAGCAGTTACTGGTCACCGGCCATAAAAACGGCGAGGTCTATGGTCTAGACCCCGACCGCAAGGGCGAACTCCTGTGGCGCACGAAGATCGCGCGCGGCAGCATCCAGGGTGGCGTGCACTTCGGCATGGCTGTAGAGGGAACGACGCTCTACGTGCCGGTGAACGACATGAACAACACACGCAACGGCGAGTTCCTCGACCCCGCACTCGCGCGGCCCGGCATGCACGCGGTCGACCTCGTGTCCGGCAAGGTGCTCTGGAGCAAGGTGCAGCCAAACGTTTGCGGTGAAGGGCGACCGGTTTGCGATCCCGGCATATCGGCAGCCGTCACCGCGATTCCCGGTGCCGTGATCGCCGGGCACCTCGATGGCCACGTGCGCGCCTATGCCAAGGCAGATGGCCAATTGCTGTGGGATGTGGACACCGCCCGTGAATTCGACGGAGTGAACGGCACGCGCGGGCGCGGTGGCAGCATGTCGGGGCCCGGCGCAGCCGTGGGTGAGGGATACGTGGCGCTCAACTCGGGCTACGGCCTCTACTTCCACGAGCCCGGCAACCTGTTCCTGGTCTTCGGCCCGCGCGCCACACCCTGAACGCACAACAGGCACACCGCATGAAAGCAGCCCTCCGACAGGCGAGCGTCGTCGACATCCACGCCCACGCCGTCCTGCGCGAGACGCTGGGCGCCGCGGGCAGCTACGGGCCCGAGATCGGCGCGAACGAAGAGGGCAAGCCCTGGTTCCGGATCGGTGAGTACTACCTGCGCAACGTCCGCTACGAGGGCGGCGCCTTCATGGAGCCCGAGGTGCGCATCGCCGCGATGGACCGCGCGGGCATCGACTACCAGGTGCTCTCGCCCAACCCGCTCACCTATTTCCACCACGTGGAGCCGGCACTCGCCCTGCCCTTCTGCCGTCGCCACAACGACGCGCTGGCGGCGCTGGTGGCACGCCATCCAACGCGCCTCGGCGCGCTCGCCGCGCTGCCGATGCAGGACATCGGCGCCGCCATCGAGGAACTCGAGCGTGCCTGCGGCGAACTCGGGATGTACGGCGCCTGCATCGGCACCGACCTCACCGTAGCCCTCGACAGCCCCGAGATGGACCGCTTCTACGCGCGCGTCACGGAACTGAACGTGCCGCTCTTCTTCCATCCCGCACCCGCGGGTATCGATGGCCCTCGTGCCGATCCGCGGCTTGCGCGCTTCGAACTCGACATCATGTTCGGCTTCAACATCCAGGAAACGCTCGCCGTCATCAGCCTGGTGGTGGGCGGAGTGCTGGAGCGACACCCGTCATTGGATATCTGCATGAGCCACGGTGGCGGCACGATTGCCTTCGTTGCGGGGCGCATGTCGCAAGCCACCCGAAAGCGCGCCTGGAGCCCGGATTTCCTGCGTGGGGATGGCGCTTTCGAGGAATCCCTGCAGCGCATCTGGTACGACACCCACGTGCACGACCACCGCTCGCTAGCCCTGCTGATCGAGGTGGTGGGTACGGAGCGACTCGTGATGGGCACCAACTTCGCGGGCTGGGATCAGCCGGGCGATGCGCGCCATGAAGCGATAGACGGTGTGGATCTCGCGGCCAACGCGCGGCGCTTGCTGCGCGCCTGATCAGGCCGCGCCCAGCACCACCGGGTAGGTTTTCCAGAAGCTGCGTTCGGTCTGGTCGTCGAGCCGGGGCTCGTGCTCGGGGTGCGGCGTCATGCCGCGCAGCAGGTACTCGCCGATCAGCCGCGGCAGGATGCCACCTCTGGCACCCGGGCGCGCATCTGCCAGCAGCAAATCCTGCGCGGGGCAACCATGCACCCCGTGACCCAGGCTGAGTCCGTAGGCGAGCGCGCCTGCAGCGATGCTCCGGTCCGGGTTGAAGCTGTCGGCATCCGGGCCGAACACCGCCGGATCACGGTTCGCCCGCTCCACGTCGATGATCAGGTAATCGCCCTCCTCCAGCCAGCCCGCGCGCTCCACGCGCAGCGGGCGCAATACGCGGCGCCAGGCCACGGGGCTCGCGGGGCTCAAGCGCAGGCTCTCCTCGATACAGCGGCGCAGGAACACGGGCTCTCTGGCGCGCACTCGGCGGTCCTCGGCATGCTCGCGCTGCCACATGAAGATCCGGTGCATGCTGTTCACTGCGGCGTTCAGCGTGGCCCCCAGCCCGGAGACCATGTGGAAGGCCATCTCGTGCAGCAGGCCGCGATCCTCCAGACCCAGGCTCTCGCGGTTGGCAAGCAGCACGGTGAGCACGTCCTGGGGCAGCGCCTTGCGCTCCATCGCCCCCTCTGAAACCTGCTGCAGCAGACCCAGCCTCCGCTCGATCGAAGGGCGCACGAAGAGCCGCTCGAACTCCTGCAGGGCTTCCACCGCCTCGGCCTGCAGCACGCCGCGATCCCGCAGGGAGTGGATACTCGTGGCCTCGTCGCGGAAGGTGTTGGTAAGACGGATCAGCC
>JBILEG010000418.1:0-3550 GCA_044352225.1 Pseudomonadales bacterium
GAGCAGATCCAGGATTACACCAACTACGCGCGCGGCGTGTGGGGCACCTACTACCAGTGCACGGGCTTCTCCGGCGCGTCGGTAGACAAGTGCTACAGCCCCTCCGCGACCTGGTACGACACCAGCGAAAACAAGAACACCAGTCATGAACTGCGTTTCAGCACGCCGGACGACTGGCGCCTGCGCGCTGTCGGTGGAGTGTTCTGGGAGAAGCGTGAGCTGAACGCCACCACCGACTGGCTGTACAAGTCTGTCCCCGAGTGCTCCGTGGGTGGCCCTGCGAGCTGCTTCCTGTGGCTTGACCCGAATGCCGCGCCGAAGTTCGAGAGCGCGTCGATGAATAACAGGGACCGTCGCAACTCCAGCACGGGCTTCATCAACGACTTCCAGCGCGAGTTCGAGCAGTCCGCCGTGTTCGCGTCGGTCGATTACGACATCCTGCCCGAGACCCTCACCCTCACCGTCGGCACTCGTTACTACGACATGGAAAACGAGATGCTCGGCGCCAACATGGGCAGCTTCTACTGCAAGGTCTACGGCACCGGCGAGACCGGCCCCTGCAACGGTGATCTCTATGGCTACGGTGATGTCACCGCGCCTTACGGCACGAACCTCGACGAGCAGGATCCGAACAACGACTCCGAGAGCGACTTCAAGAGCCGCGTGAACCTGAGCTGGAACGTCACCGAAGACATCATGCTCTACGCGACGTGGTCCGAAGGCTTCCGGATGGGCGGCTTCAACCGCGGCACGGCCTGCTACCTGCCCGACGCGAACGGCGTGCGCCAGTGGTGCGTGCCGAAGTCCTACGAGTCCGACGAACTGGTCAACTACGAACTGGGCTGGAAGACCATGCTCCTGGACGGTCGCCTGCAGTTCAACGGCGCCATGTACATGGAAGTGTGGGAGAACGTGCAGACGGGTATCTTCGCCCCGCAGCTCGGTCTGGGTAACCTGACCGTCGGTCTGAACGGCCCCGAGTACGAAGTGAAGGGCATCGAGTTCCAGTTCATTGCCCGTCCGATGGACCAGCTGACCCTGCAGGGTTCAGCCTCCTACAACGAGTCTGAGTTGACCAACTCGCCGGGGCTCACCATCAACAACCCCGCGCACCCGAACTTCGGCCAGAACGTCGAGACCGCGCTGGTCGGTGGGGTGTTGACCCCTATCACCAACGTGTTCGGAGCCGAGGGCAGCGAACTCGCGAACTCGCCTGAACTCCAGGCCAATGCGCGTGCCCGCTACGACTTCCAGATCGGCGACTACGACGCCTTCTGGCAGCTCGGCTTCGTCTATCAGGACAAGACCCAATCGTCGGCGACGGTTGTGAACCAGTTCCAGATCGACTCCTGGACCCAGTGGGATGCCTCTTTTGGTGTTGCCAAGGGCCAGTGGGCGCTGGAAGTCTTCGGTTCCAACATCACGGATGAGGGCGGTCCGATCTACACCTCCGCGTCGCAGTTCATCGTTGCAGAGGTGCCCATGCGCCCCCGCACGATCGCGCTGCGTCTGGGCTACTCGTTCTCCGAGTGATGCCGAGGGGAGCCCCCGGGCTCCCTTTCCGTGCCATGATGGCGGGCCTCAGGGCCCGCCTTTTTTTTGTGTGAATCTCGATGCAGACCCCATCCTCCTTGGCTGAACCAGAACCCTCCTTATCGCAACTGCAGGCCCTGCTGGAGCAGAGCCGTTTCGCCGAGGCACTTGACGGTGCAGAGGCTCGTCTCGCGGCAGACCCTGCTCATCGGGATCTTCTTTACGTGAAGGCGGTGGCACTGCGCATGCTGCAGCGCATTCCCGAGGCGCTTGATGCGCTTCGCATGCTCGAGGACTGGCACCCCGCTTATCCCCGATTGCATCAGGAGCGAGGCCATTGCCATGTCTTCCGCCGCGACGCCCCCGCTGCGATCGCGGCATTCGAGCGTGCTGTGGCGCTCAACCCCGCCCTGCCTGCCAGCTGGAAGTCCCTTCAGGCGCTCTATCGCATGTCAGGTCGCCAGAGTGAGATGGAGCTTGCCAGCCAGCACGTGGCGACGCTCTCGGAGTTGCCTGTCGAGGTGGTCAATGCCCGCAGCATGCTTGCCGACGGGCTCGTGAGGGAGGCCGAGGACACCATCCGGCCATTCCTCGAGCGCAACCCCGACCATATCGAAGGCATGCGCGTGCTGGCCGGCGTTGCCATGCGCAACGACTACGCCTCTGATGCCGAAATCCTGCTGAAAGCGATCCTCGAACGCGCGCCTGGCTATAACGCCGCCCGTTACGACTATGTGCTCGCGCTGGTCGCCCTGCACAAGCACGCCCGCGCCCGGACGGAGTGCGAGCGTCTGATCGCCGAGGAGCCCGCCAATGCCGCGCCGCGTATCACGCTGGCCGGTGTGCTGCTGGGGCTTGGTGAAACGGAAGAAGCGGTCAACCACTACCGCCGGCTGGTGGCCGATCTGCCCCGCGACCCGGAGCTGTTGCAGTCGCTGGGCCACGCGCTGAAAACCCAAGGCCAGCATGCTGACGCTGTCGAGGCCTATCGACAGGCCGCGGTGCTGCGAGAGGGTTTCGGTGAGCCGTGGTGGAGCCTCGCGAACCTGAAGACCTATCGCTTCACCGATGCCGAGCTCTCTCAGATGCGCGTGCTCGAGTCACGTGAGCGCCTGCAGCCCGCGGACCGTTACCACCTGTGTTTCGCGCTCGGCAAGGGGCTGGAAGACCGGGGCGAATACGCTGAATCCTTCCAGTACTACCTGCGCGGCAACGCGCTGAAGAAACTCGAGAACCGCTATCGACCCGAGCCCTATGCCAATTCCGCGCGACGCCAGCGTGAACTGCTGGACACGGCTTTTTTCGAGGCCCGTCGCGGCTGGGGTTGCGAGAGTGCCGAGCCGATCTTCGTGCTGGGGCTGCCGCGCGCCGGTTCCACGCTGCTCGAGCAGATCCTCGCCTCGCACTCGCAGGTCGAAGGCACGATGGAACTCGCCAACATCCCGCGTCTGGTCGGCATGCTGAGCCGTGGCAGCCGTGCGGGTGCACCTGGTTACCCCGATGTACTGGCGGATCTGGATGCCGGGCAATGCCGACGCTTTGGAGAGGATTACTTGCGTGGCACCCGTGATTACCGAAGTGGTAAGCCCTTCTTCATCGACAAGATGCCCAACAACTTCCGCAACATCGGACTGATCCACCTGATGCTGCCCAACGCCCGCATCATTGATGCGCGCCGGGATCCGATGGACTGCGCTTTCAGCAACTTCCGGCAGCTGTACGCGAACGGTCATTACTTCGCCTATGGCCTGGAAGACATCGGCCATTACTACCGCACCTATGTGGAACTGATGGACCACTGGGACCGTGTGCTGCCCGGGCGCGTGCTCCGTGTGGACCACGACGATGTGCTGGCGGATCTGGAAGGCAGCGTGCGGCGCATCCTCGACTGCTGCGGGCTGCCGTTCGAAGAGGCCTGCCTTGAGTTCCACAAAACCGAGCGCCGCGTGCACACGGCGAGTTCGGAACAGGTGCGCCGCCCCATCAACCGCGACGGCGTGGACCAGTGGAAGCCCTA
>JBILEG010000419.1:0-3548 GCA_044352225.1 Pseudomonadales bacterium
GACGGGTTCCTCCGACTGCCTCCTGAGCCTGGGCTACTCTGCGACGCCCGGGACGGCTCAGGGAGAACTGATCTTCACGAGCTGCGGCCCCTGGTTGGCCCCCGTGGAAATGCGGTGCATCGCCTCCAGCGTGCTCTCGAGGCCGCCTTCCAGGATGTCGACGTGGTACTTGAGCGTGCCCGCCAAGACCATCGGCTGCATGGTCGCCAGCATGTCGCCGTAGCGGTGCAGGTAGTCCTTGCATAGGAAGCCCTGCATCACGGCCGCACGGTTCACGAGTTGCATCAGCGACATCGTGCTCTGGGTGCCGCCGGTGTTGTAGCTCGAAACGAGGCCACAGAGCGCGATGCGCGCGCGGTCGTTGATGCGGTCGAGGATCAGGTCCATCACGGGGCCGCCAACGTTCTCGAAGACCGCGTCGATGCCCTTGGGCGCGAGTTCGTCCAGACGCTTGCCCACATCCCCGGCGCGGTAGTCGATGGCACCGTCAACACCGCATTCCTCGACCAGCCAGCGGCACTTCCCGGGCCCACCCGCCACACCGATCACCCGGGCGCCCGTGGTCTTGGCGAGCTGGCAGGCGAGCGAGCCCACGCTGCCGGCTGCTGCCGTCACCACCACGGTTTCACCGGGCTGCGGCTTGCAGACGTCCATGACGCCAACAAAGGCCGTGAGGCCCTGCACATCAAGCACGGTGCGGTAGAGTTCGAGCGGCACGCCCGGGTGCGGCGCCAGCGGTTGGAGCGCGGCTGCGGGCGCGACGGACCACTGCTGCCAACCACCCATGCCGTTCACATAGGTGCCGGGGGCAAGGTCAGGCACATTGGACTTCTCGACCACGCCGAGCGTGATGCCCATCATCACTTCGCCCAGCACCTGCGCCGGGAAGTAGCTGTCTTTCTCGTTCATCCAGAGCCGCATCGAGGGTGGCACGAAGAGATAGATGTTCCGCACCAGCACCTCTCCCGGGCCGGGCTCCGGGATCGGCTCTTCGGTGATGCGGAAGTGCTCGCGTCCGGCCTCTTCGACGGGACGGGCGATCAGACGCCACTGCTGGTTCAGGTTTGCCATGCGGATGCTCCAGGGTGCCGGGGAGGCGGCACTATAACTGTCTTGCGCCCAGCACTTCAGCCCCGGCCCCCGTCCCGCTCGCTCACGCCTCGGGTCGAGGACCGGGGCTGAAGCGCTCGAGCCGGGGGTGCGAGCGGGCTACTTCTGTAGGAGGGGGCCATGCCCCCGACTGTGGCAAGGCTGCAATCACGGTCGGGGGCATGGCCCCCTCCTACTCCCCGAGTCCACATGCGCACGAGGGGCGAATTGGGTCATCATCGCCACCGTGCGGCCACGAGGGCCGTCAAGGGAGGACGCATGGGCAGACTCGAGACGATCGACTGGGACAGCGAAACACATCTGCGTGAGCCGCACGCGGCCTACGCGATCGGCAGGTCAGAGAGCCCGGTGTACCCGGTGCCCGGCAAGGGCGTCGTGATGGTCTTCGGTTATGACGAGGTGCTGGAAGCCCTCATGAAACCGACGGTCTTCTCCAGCCGCAACGAACAAGCCCTGCTCGGCCCGTCCATCAACAGCCCGCGCTGCCGCGAGATCTACGCCCGCGGCTGGCCGCAGGTCGAGACCCTTCTCACCAACGATCCACCCTCGCACACGCGTTTCAAGAAACTGGTGAACCGGGCGTTCACCCGCGAGAAAGTCGATGCGCTGGAAGGCCATATCACCGGCATCGTCGACGCCCTGATTGACCGGTTCGCAAACGCCGGCGCCTGCGACTTCGTGCAGTCCCTCGCGATCCCCCTGCCCTGCACCGTGATCGCCGGGCAACTGGGCATCGACGAGGCCGACGTGCCCCGCGTGAAGGCCTGGTCCGACGCCTTCATCGAACTGATCGGCAGCGCCCTCACGGAGGACGAGCAAGCGGCGCGGGCCGAACAGGTTGTCGCGTTCCAGCACTACATGAAGGCGCGCATCGACGAGCGCCGCAGCGCACCGCGCGCCGACATGCTTACCGACCTGCTGAATGCGCGCGTAGACGACGAACGCCCGCTCGACGAGGCGGAACTCCTCAGCGTCGCGCAGCAGCTGATGGTGGCCGGCAACGCGACCACTACCCACATGCTGGCGGGCGGTCTCTTCACGCTGATCGACAACCCCGCCGAACTCGCGCGCGTGCGCGCCGAGCCGTCACTGATACCCAACATGGTCGAGGAACTGCTGCGGATGCAGACGCCCACGCAGGGCATGTGGCGTCGCGCGACGGAAGACACCACGCTAGGCGGCGTACCGATCGCAGCGGGTACGATGCTGCTGCTGATGTTCACCTCGGCGAACCGCGACGAGAGGTATTTTCCCGATCCCGACCGCTTCGACGTCGGCCGCGATTTCCGGACAGCCCACGTGGCGTTCAGCCGCGGCATCCACACCTGCATCGGGATGATGCTCTCGCGCAAGGAGCTGGTGGTGGCTTTCCGAAGGATTCTGGAGAGGCTGGACGATATCCGGCTGGATCCCGCCCATCCGCGCCCGCGCTACATCCCCAGTCCGCTCTTCCGGGGTGTGCACGAACTGCACATCACGTTCCGCGGCAGGCGCAGCGCCTGATCCGGCTCAGGCCTCACCGCGGATCCACGCGCTGATCACGGGCTCGAGCACCGTCGAGACCAGTTCGACCAGCAGGCTGCCGTCCGGCGCGCAGGTGTAGCAGATCGCGCCGTAACCGGAGGCCGGGGCGTCTCCGGCCGCCAGCACCTGCCAGCCCGCACGTACGAGCCTGTCGGCCTCTGCCGGAAGATCCTCGACCCACACACCGACGTGACGCGCCTGCGTTTGCCCGCCGGGGGCGTAGAACGTACCGGTGCCCTGCACGAGCTCCAGATGCAGCGGGCCCTGCCGTGAATAGGTGGCGCTGACCGAGACCTCGTGCAGGCCCTGCTGCGGCGTCCAGAACGGCAAGGGATCGAAGCGGCGCACGGGCGCCCACTGCAGGTTCAGCTCGGCCCCCATGCGCTGCATCGCCACGTCGAGATCGGCAACGGCGACGCCGATGTGGAAAGCCCTCTGCAAATCGAACATCGTGGGATGTCTCCGCGGCTGCTGGATCGATGCCGTTCAACCCGGCAATGAAAACTCAGGCGCTCAGCTGCGCGACCCAGCGGTGGTAGTGCTGCACCGCCGGTTCGTTGCGCCCGAACAGGAACTCGGTGTTGGCACCGCTGCGGATCGCCGCCTGGATGCCCGCACCGATCTTGTAGTCCTCGTCCTGCACCGCCTGCAGCGTCATCGCGCTGAAGACCTCGGCTGCCTCCTGCTCGGCATCTGTCGCAGGCGGCGTGGAGCAGAGCACTGTCTGGCGCGTGACGGTGGTGTCGGGTGTCGGCCCGGGGAACACCTGACTCACGAGGCAGTGATCACCGAGGATCCCGGAGATCGAGAGATTGGGGAACACCGAGTGGATACGCCGGATGTGCTTCTCCGGCTCCCACTGCGCCTCGGGGAGATCGCGCAGCTCGCCGATGGTCCGTCGGCCGAAGACGAGC
>JBILEG010000420.1:0-3511 GCA_044352225.1 Pseudomonadales bacterium
GGGCGCAGAGAGTTCGGTGCGCAGTTTGTCGAGCGGGCCGGTGCCGAGTTCCATCTCAGTGCCCACGATCGCGGATGATGCGGATGACCTCTGGCTCGGAGGGACTGGCGCACACCTCGCCCACCGCCTTGCTGCCACGGTCGATATGCCCCACCCGATCCTCAGGCGGCAAATGACGGGCTTCCCACGCAATCACAGCCTGCATGCAGAGTTCGCGCTGCTCCACGCTGAGGCGCGTGCCGTCGGGCCAGCGGCCGATCTCGACGGCCGCGCGAAGCCCCTCGTGAACCTCTGGCGTCATCATCTGCAGGATGCTCTCGACGTCCATGCGCACCGCACCCCTAGCTCTTCGTGGAATCGCGCGGCGAGTATAACAACGCAGCCCCCGCGCCAAGAGCCATGCCCGTCAGCAAACCGACCGCATGCGCCGCGTTCGCGATAGCCCCGAAGCCCAGCGCCTCGACCAGCCCGCTCATGCAGACCAGCAGCCAGCCGAGCATGAAACCCACGAGGCCCGGCGCAAGCCTGGTGCGCGTGTCACCGGTCATCCGCGACCACAGCCACGCATAACCGAGCAGCCCGTAAATGACGCCCGACATGCCCCCGAAGAGGGTGTTTCGGTCAGTCAGGAATTGGGCGATGTTTCCGCCGGCGCCGGCCAGGAGCACCAGCGCGAACACCGTGAGTGACCCGCGCGCCAGTTCGAGACGCCGGCCGAGTTCCCAGGTCCACAGCACGTTGAACACCGCATGCAGCATGCCGAAGTGGAGAAACACCGGCGTGACCAGCCGCCAGTACTCTCCGCGCGCATAGGTGGCAACGCTGCTGTCGATGACGATGCGGCCGGAGACGCGCTGCATGTCGGTAAATGTCAGCCAATGCAGCAGGCTGAGGCTGTCGTCGCCGTAAACCAGAAGCGTACCGATGAGGCTGAGAATGATGGCCCCCACGGTGACGGGGGTGCGCCGCAACACCTGCAACCAACGGCCTTTGTCCGAGGCTGCGGGCAGGGCCGCGGCGCGCATGTCGAGGCTGCCCTGCCTCCAGAGGAGAAAGTGCTCGCGGACCATCTGGGCGTGGGCCTCGGTCCCGACGAGCAGCACCTGCAAGCCGTCGGCCGTCTCGAACACCCGGTGCGGCACGCGCAACGACCAGAGGTGCGCACTGAACTCCGCGAGTGCGGGACCGATGTCGGTTTCCAGGGCCTTGATCGCTGGCACGTAGACGGGGCTCAGTCGGTGAGGCCGCTGCCCCAACCGAGCTTGGCGCGGCAGATGGCATAGAAGTTGTGTTCCACCGGATGCAGCAGACTGAGCCGCTCCGGCTTCTTGTGGATGCGGATCACGTCTCCGGGGATGGCGCTGAAGTTCAGTTGCCCGTCGCAGGTGATGCCCGGGTGAAGATCGTTGTGCTCCTTGATCAGGATGCGCACGTGGCTGTTGCCGTGGATGACGAGGGGGCGGCTGCCGAGCGAGTGGGGAAACATGGGAACAAGCACGAGCGCGTCCAGGCCCGGATGCATGATCGGGCCACCACCGGATAGCGAATAGGCCGTACTGCCCGTGGGCGTGGAAACGATCAGCCCGTCGGAGCGCTGCGTGTAGACGAACTGGTCCTCGATGTGCAGATCGAACTCGATCATCCGTGCGGATATGCCCGAGGTCACGACCACGTCGTTCAACGCGTCGCCACGCGCCACTACCGTGTTGCCTCGGGTGACCAGAACATCCAGAAGGAAACGGGATTCGAGCACGAAATGCCCCGCGAGCACGGCATCGAGTTGCTCTTCGAGGTGCTGCGGGGAAATGTCAGTAAGGAAACCGAGCCGCCCGCGGTTCACACCCAGCACCGGCACGTCCTGCCGGGCAAGCGCCCGCGCGGCGCCCAGCATGCTGCCATCACCACCAACAACGATCACCAGACCGCAATCCGCACCGATGCTCTCGCGCGGGCGCACTTCCTCGGCGCCAGCGCCGATCTTTGCGGCGAGTTCTTCTTCGAGCAACACGCGACACCCGCGCACGCGCAGGAACTCCCGGATATGTGCCACGGTATCGAGCACCTCGGGGGTACCGAGGCGCCCCATCAGCCCGATGGTCGCGAATCGAGGGAGTACGGGGCCTTCGCTCATGACTTGCCACCTTGCATGGTCTGACTGCGCGGCACCTGCTTGTGGATGTCGCAACGATCCTGCAAACCCGGGGTGAAATCCGCAGGCTTGAGAATCTTGGTCAGGGGCTTGGCGCAGGGCGCGCCGCTGCCTGATGTGCCCTGACAGACCGGATTGTTGTAGTGATGCAACCAGCGACGATAATGCTCCGGGCTGACATTGCATCGGGCCGACACGTAGGCTTCGGTCTCCTCCAGAAACCTGCTCAGATCATCGACCGGAATCGTCACGTGGCCCGCGCCCGGCTGAAAGGTCACGAAGTTGACGTTCTTGTCCTTGAGCGCAGAGAAAAAGCCGTCGGCGCCCTCATCCATCAAACGGAGTTTGTCTCGCCGCAACGCCGTCAATTCGGTGCTGAGGCTGTGTATCTGCTCCTCTTGCCGGGCCAGTTCGGACCCTAGGACGCCTCGTTCTGCGACAAAGGATTCCTCTGTCTGCGCGAGAGTGTTCTGCAACTCTCCCTCCCTGGCAACGAGACGCACCACCTCGGCAACTTCAGCGTCGAGCCGTTTCCTGAGCGGTTCGAGTTCCTGCTGGAATACGACACGCAGTTTTTCAAGGTCATCCACGGCCGCCAGCCGTGCGGACTCGAGTTCCTCGCAACGCTGCCGCAGTTCGGCAAGCCGCTGCTGCATCGAGCCGACCTCGCGCTGGCTCTGTTCGCGGATCAGACTCACCTGCAGGTTGTTCTGCTGCATCAGCGCAAGCACGGCTTCCTGATTCCCCGGCGCGGATTCCTGATGCCGCTGTGCATGCGGCGCCGGAGCAGACTCCGGGGAGGGTAAATCCATATCCCCTTGGGGCACCTCGCCGGCCATACGTGATGCATCCAGCCCGAGGCGGTTCATCCCCAGACGGTCACGCATCCGCTGCAAGGTAGTCCCGCCGGGGCCGTGTTCGACATCCCAGAGTCCACGCTCCCAGCCGGGAAGGGGGCAGTGGCTACGGGTAGCAAGACGTGCACCGCCGGCATCCGGCTCGCTGCTGCGCTGGCTTGCCTCGGCAAGCTGCCTGAGCGGCAAGTTCCAGCGCTGCTCGGGGAAACCGTCCTGATCAAAAGGAATCAGGAAGAGGACCACTACGGAGAGTTGAAGTCCGGCATCCAGCCGCACGTAGGCCGCACGCTGTTCCTTGCCTGCGAAATCGCGCATAGGCACTACGCAATCGAGGAGAGCCTCGAACTCCGCGTACAGCATCTCGCGCGACACGGCCTGTCCCTCGAAGAACAGGACCGCCTCGTGCGATTGCTGTGCGGATTTCTGCGAGAGGCCCATCAGGAATTCCTGCGTACGCGCACCTTCTGCCCGGAACGACCGGATAGGGGGCTGACGTCGAATGGTA
>JBILEG010000062.1:0-12129 GCA_044352225.1 Pseudomonadales bacterium
TCCCGGCGCGAAAGGCGTGAAAAGAGAGGCCTGCAGTTCGACGGGAATGCCGGGGCCGGAGTCGGCCACTTCCACGCGAAGCACCACGCCAGCACCGTCACGCGCGACGCACGTGGCCGACACTTGTACAAAGCCCTGCTCGGTGAACTTGATAGCGTTGTCGAGGAAATTCAGCACCATCTGCGCAAGACGGGTCGGATCGCCCTTGAGCACCGCTGGAACGTCGGGCGCCGTGCTGACCTGCAGTGCTAGCCCCTTCTCCCGCGCACGGTGCTCGAGCATCCCGCAGGTTTCCGCGAGCACGGTGGCGGGCCCGAAATCCACGCTCTCCAGCGTCAGACCGCCGGCCTCGATGCGGGCGATATCGATGGTGGCGTCGATGCGCTTCAGGAGGTTGCGCGCGCCGTCGAGGAGCATCGTCAGCCACTTGAGCTGTTTTTCGTCGAGCGGGCTCCGCGAGAGCAGGTTCGCGGCACCCAGAATGTGGTTCATGGGCGTGCGGAACTCGTGTGTCACATTGCGCAGGAACGCATCCTTGGCCCGAACGGCGGTCTCGGCATCGATGGCGCGTCGCGCGAGTTGGGCGTTCAGTTGCTCCACCTGACGCTTGCGCTCCTCGAGTTCGCGCAGGGATTCGGCGAGGGCGAGTTCGGCTGCCTTGCGCACGGTGATATCGGCGACCGTACCGATCATCCGCAGCGCCTCGCCCGTCGGCGCGCGAGAGATCACCTTGCCGCGCGTCTCGTACCACGCGTCGGTGCCATCGCCACGGCGAACGCGGTACTCCGTATCGAAGGACGGAGCCTCCCCTGCAAGGTGTCGGTTCAGAGCGGCCCTGGTGCCCAGCACATCGTCGGGATGCAGCGGCTCGAACCAGCGTGCAGGTGTGCGCGCGGTCCCGGCCACCGCATCGCCCAGCATCTGCACGAGACGCGGCGAGTAGTACGCGTTGCCCGAGGGGATATCCCAGTCGAAAACGCCCTGTGCACTTCCATCAAGCGCGAAGCTCCACCGTGCCTCGGCATCACGCAGCGCCTCGGTAGCACGCGCGGCGTCCCGGTTGGTGCGGCTCACTGTCACTGCGAGCATCGCATAACCCACTGCCACGTACGGAACCGAAAGGGTGTCCCGCACCACCTGTGGAGAGCCATCAAGGAGGATCAGGATGAACCAGCCGACGGGATGGGAAAGCATCACCAGCGCCGAAAACCCGTAACCAATGCCTGGATGCAAACGATGCATGCGCCACTGGAGTACGGCGCAGCTGAGGAAAATCAGGCTGGGGACGAGGTGCACCCCGGTGGGAAACAGCCTCGCTGTGAAGACGAGCAGCGCCGAGATGGCAACAGACGAACCCAAGAAGAGCGGCACGGGCCGGGCAGTCCACGCGGGCGGAACGGCTTCCGACAGGGACACGAGCCCCAAGGCGAACGCCGTGACGGCGCAGGTCGCAGTGGCGACCATGATCGGCCAGCGGAACGCACCGCCAATTTCCGGGAATCCGATCAGCAGATGGTTTACGAGGTACGCAAAGGCGGCCAAGGAGAGCCAGCCCATTCCGTGCTGGCGGGTTTCCATCCAGTGCCGGATGCACATCACCGACAGCACGATCGACAGCATCGCAAGACCGGGCTGGATGACGTGGATCAGGGGGGCAAACAAACGCTCGCTCCGGCACGGGGTGATGCGCAAGCCGCGCAGAAATGTTCCCGATCATGGTAGCTTGCCCGCCACCTCAGGCCAACCTCGCCGAACCGCACCCATGGAGCGCCTCGACGCACACACACCGATGATGCAGCAGTACCTGCGCATCAAGGCAAAACACCCGGAAGAACTGCTGTTCTACCGGATGGGCGATTTCTACGAGCTGTTCTTCGAAGACGCCCGCCGCGCCGCGCAATTGCTCGATATCACACTCACCGCTCGAGGCGCCTCGGCCGGTCAGCCGATCCCGATGGCGGGCGTGCCCTACCACGCGGTGGAGGGCTACCTGGCGCGGCTCGTGCGGGCGGGCGTGGCGGTTGCCATCTGCGAGCAGATCGGTGATCCCGCCACCAGCAAGGGTCCGGTGGAGCGCGAGGTCACGCGCATCGTCACGCCGGGCACCCTGACGGATGAATCCCTGCTCGATGCCGCGCGGGACAACCTGCTGGTGGCGGTTAGCGAGGAGGCTGAGCGATTCGGGCTCGCCTCGCTCGATCTGGCGAGCGGGCGCTTCCTGGTGCTGGAGGTCGAGGGCGAGGAAGCACTGGCAGGTGAACTCCGGCGCCTGCAGCCTGCGGAACTCCTCGCATCCGAAGCCAGCGCGCTGCGCAACCCGATATCCGCCGTGCCGAGCCTGCGCCGCCGCCCGCCGTGGGAGTTCGACGCCGAAAGCGCGCTCACGCTGTTGCGCAAGCAATTCGGTACGCACGACCTCTCGGGCTTTGGCTGCGAGGAACTCGGACTGGCGATCCGCGCGGCAGGATGCCTGCTCCGTTATGCGCGCGACACACAGCGCTCTGAACTGCCCCACGTGCAGGCCATCGCCGCCGACACGCGCGAAGACGCTGTGGTGCTTGATGCAGCGTCACTGCGCAACCTCGAGATCGACACCAATCTCACTGGCGGCACGGAGCACACGCTCGCATGGGTGCTGGATACCACCTGTACGGCCATGGGCGCACGCTGGCTGCGGCGCTGGCTGCGGCGCCCCACGCGGCGGATCGAGGTGCTGCGCTCCCGGCAGGATGCCATCGCCGAGCTGCTGGACGATGCCCGCTTCGTGCTGCCGCGCGAGCGGCTGTCGGCGGTGGGAGACATGGAGCGCATCCTCGCCCGAGTGGCACTGCGTTCGGCGCGCCCGCGCGATCTCGCCCGGCTCGGGCAGGCATTGTCGATGCTGCCGGCCTTGCAGGCCTCGACTGCCGCACTAGAGGCACCTCTGGCGCGTGAACTTCTGGCGCGCGTGCGCGAATTCCCGGCGATCGCCGGGCGCCTGGCGCAAGCACTGGTCGATAACCCGCCCATGGTCCTGCGCGAGGGCGGTGTGATCGCGGAAGGCTATGACGCCGAACTCGACGAGATGCGCGCGCTTGCAACGGGTGCCACCGACTATCTGGTTGGCCTCGAGGCACGCGAGCGCGAACGCAGCGGGTTGCCCAACCTGCACGTGGGCTACAACCGCGTGCACGGTTACTACATCGAGATCAGCCGCGCACAGGCGCGCAACGCACCGGCGGACTACATCCGCCGGCAGACACTGAAGAATGCCGAGCGCTTCGTGACGCCGGAGCTGAAGGAGTACGAGGACAAGGTGCTCGGAGCCAAGGCCCGTGCGCTGGCGCGCGAAAAATGGCTCTATGAAGAGCTGATCGAGACATTGAACGCCGAGCTTGGCGCGCTGCAGGACTGCGCCGCCGCGCTCGCCGAACTCGACGTTCTCTGTACGCTCGCCGAACGGGCGTCCACGCTCGACTACTGCCGCCCGGACATCACGGAGTCGCCGGTGATGCGAATCCGCGGGGGCCGCCACCCGGTGGTGGAGCGTGTCTCCAGCGAGCCGTTCATTGCCAACGATCTCGAGCTGGATGCGAGCCGCCGCATGCTCGTCATCACGGGGCCCAACATGGGCGGCAAATCCACCTACATGCGGCAGGTCGCGTTGATCGCACTGCTCGCGCACACGGGGAGTTTCGTGCCGGCGGCAGCCGCGGAAATCCCCCTGCTCGACCGCATCTTCACGCGTATCGGGTCCTCGGACGATCTGGCGGGCGGGCGCTCCACGTTCATGGTCGAGATGGCAGAGACCGCCACCATCCTGCACAACGCCACGGCGCGCAGCCTCGTGCTGATGGACGAGATCGGCCGCGGTACGGGCACCTTCGACGGGCTCTCGCTCGCCTGGGCGGCCGCGGCAAGACTTGCGCGCGAGCAACGCGCCTGGACGCTTTTCGCGACACACTATTTCGAGCTGACGGCGTTGCCATCGGTGGTGGAGGGCATCGCCAACGTCCATCTGGATGCCACCGAATACGCCGACCGCATCGTGTTCCTGCACGCGGTACGGCCAGGCCCCGCAAGCCGCAGCTATGGCCTGCAGGTGGCCTCGCTCGCGGGCGTGCCGCAAGATGTGATTCGCGAAGCGCGCCGCAAGCTCGCCGAACTTGAGGCACCCGCACGCCCGCTGCCCCAGGCGGCCGCGGGCCAACCGGTTCAGCCCGGCCTGCCCTTCGATCGTGACCCCGCTGCCGACGCCCTGACTGCACGCGTCGCCGCGCTGGACGCCGATGCGCTCAGCCCGCGTGATGCGCTGCAACTGGTCTACGAACTCGTCGCGCAGGCCCGGGAGGCTTGCTGAAAATTCATCGCCGCGCGTCTCTCGCCGCCCGCGCGGCCCGTGCTAGACTCGCCCCGCCCGCGTTGTCAGCGGGCTAATCCGGTTTTGAAGAGGCGCTACGCAAATGACCTTTGTCGTCGGGGAAAACTGCATCAAATGCAAGCACACGGACTGCGTCGAGGTATGTCCTGTCGACTGCTTCTACGAGGGCCCGAACTTCCTGGTGATCCACCCTGACGAGTGCATCGACTGCGCGCTCTGCGAGCCGGAATGCCCTGTCGACGCGATCTTCTCCGAGGACGAGATCCCGGAAGACCAGAAGCAGTTCCTGGCGCTGAACGCCGAACTCGCGCAGATCTGGCCCAACATCACCGAACGCAAGGAAGCCCCGGCAGATGCCGAGGAGTGGAACGGCGTACCGGACAAACTGCAGTACCTGGAGCGCTGACCGCGCTGCCGGCGCGCTGCCGGAGAGGACAGAAAAAAAGGGGGCCGAAGCCCCCTTTTTTCTTGCGCCGGAACCGGCGTCTCAGCTGAAGACGGCCTCGCCCGAAAGCCCTTGCCGTTCGAGGATTTCCCGCAGCCGGCGCAAGGCCTCGACCTGGATCTGCCGCACGCGCTCGCGCGTCAGGCCGATCTCGCGGCCCACCTCTTCAAGCGTGGCACCCTCGTACCCCGACAAGCCGAAGCGCCGCGCAATCACTTCGCGCTGTTTGTCGGTGAGCTCCTCGAGCCACTCGCCGATGCTGGCACGCATGTCCTCGTCCTGCAGCAGTTCGGCGGGATCGGAGATCTGGTGGTCGGCGATGGTGTCGAGCAGCGAGCGGTCGGAATCCGGGCCGAGCGGTACATCGACGGAGGTGACACGCTCGTTCAGGCCGAGCATGCGCTTCACGTCTTCCACCGGGCGATCCACCAGCGCCGCGATTTCTTCCGCAGAGGGCTCATGGTCGAGTTTCTGCGTGAGCTCGCGCGCGGCCCGCAGGTAGATGTTCAGTTCCTTCACCACGTGGATCGGGAGGCGGATGGTGCGCGTCTGGTTCATGATCGCGCGCTCGATGGTCTGCCGGATCCACCAGGTCGCGTAGGTCGAGAAGCGGAAGCCGCGCTCCGGGTCGAACTTCTCGACCGCACGGATCAGGCCGAGATTGCCCTCCTCGATCAGGTCGAGCAGCGAGAGCCCGCGGTTCAGGTAGCGGCGGGAAATCTTCACCACCAGGCGCAGGTTGCTTTCGATCATGCGCTTGCGCGCAGAGGCATCACCTTTCAGCGCCTTGCGCGCGAAGAACTTCTCCTCGTCCGCGGTGAGCAGCGGCGAGAAGCCGATCTCGCTCAGGTAGAGCTGGGTGGCGTCCAGGGTGCGTTGTGCACCTACACTGTCCTCGCGGCGCGGCGCGATGGATTCCTCCACGGCCTCGAGCGCGGACTCGGGGGAGTCTTCGTCGAGCAACTCGACCACGCCGTCCTCGAACTCGCCGTCCGCACCGAGCACGGGTTCTTCTTCGAATCGCACACTTGCCTCGAGTCCCATGCGCTGTCCCCTCTGTCGTCCTTAATGTTGAGCCTGCCCCTTAGCGCCGGGGCAGGACCTTGGCAGGGTCGACCGGTGTTCCTTTCCGGCGGACCTCGAAATGCAACTTCACGCGGTCTGTGCCGCTGTCTCCGATCTGGGCAATCGTCTGCCCTGCCCTGACCACATCACCTTCTTTCACCAGCAACTTGCTGTTGTGCGCGTATGCGCTGAGAAAAACATCATCGTGCTTGACGATCAGCAGGTTGCCGTAGCCCCGCACACCGCTGCCCGCATACACCACCACGCCGCTGTTGGCGGCGCGCACCGGATCGCCAACGCGCCCGTCCAGATCGATGCCCTTGTGCGGTTGTGCACCGCCCGAGAAGTGCCCGATCAGCTTGCCCGTGGCCGGCCACTGCCAGGCTCCGGGCCGGGGCGGACGCTGTGCGGCGGGTGCTGCGGCAGCAGGCCGCGGCGGCGAAGGGGGCACGGCGGAAGCAGCAGCAACCGCTGCCGGTGGCGGTGCGGTGGTTCCGGAGCGCGGCGCGGGCACTCCACGGGGAGTGGCGTCCACGGGGGCCGCGCTGCGCGCTGGCGCCGCTGCTGGCGGTCGGGACGTTGCGCTGGCCACACCGGGCGAGGGCATCGGCAAGGGAATCGGTTGCGCGGTAACCGGGGTCGCAGAAGGCGCTGCCCGGGTGATGACCCCGCCGGACGGCGCACCGGGCCGTTGCACGGCCGCCGGTGAACCTTGCCGGACCAACAGAGACTGCCCGGGAAAGATCTTGTAGGGGGCGTTGATGCCGTTCAGCCGGGCGATTTCCCGCCAGTCCGTGCCGGTGGCAAAGGAGATCAGATACAGGCTGTCGCCGGGCTTGACCGTGTAGCGCTCTGGCGACCGGGGCGCCGGCGGTTGCACCGGGGCAACGCTCGGCTCCTCCTCCGGAACGACCACGTAGTTCGTGGGCGTGGAGCAGCCCCCCAGCAGGGCCAACACACCGAAAGCGACCGTCAATGTCCGTAGCTGTGAAGGGGTCATTCATTTCTGCGGTAGCTGGGGGGTTCTGACCCTTGGTTGTGAGTTGCGCGCGTTTACTGCGCGAACCGTTTAAGAAGCATTTTTATCGCAATGATTTTATTGAACTTTCGTGAAGCCAAATTTGCCCACATCAGAAAGCTTTGTCAACGGAACTAACCGTCCAAAGCGGCACTTTTTCACATTTGGCTGGAAATCAGGCGAGCCCGGTACATGCCGTACCGGGCGGGAGAGGGCCTAGCGGAGGGTGCCGGGCAGGAGAGGAACGAAACGGACAGGCTCGATGGCACGGGTATCGAAACCCTGCTCAAGGCGCGTGACGACGTAGAGCTGCTGGGACTGCTCCGGGCCTGCGGGTATCACAAGGCGTCCGCCGGGAGCGAGTTGCGCACAGAGATCCTGGGGGATCGCGAGTGGCGCGGCCGTGGTGAGGATGCCGTCGAAGGGTCCCTTGTCCGCCCAGCCCTGGAAGCCGTCGGCATGCCGCAAGGAGACGTTGTGGATACCCAGTTCCCGCAGGCGGGCGCGGGCCTTGTCCTGCAGGCCGCGGATACGCTCCACGCTGAAGACCTCGTCCACAAGGGCCGCGAGAACCGCCGTCTGGTACCCGGAACCCGTGCCGATCTCGAGCACACGGCGCGGCCTCCCGCCGCCCAGCAGGAGCTCGGTCATGCGCGCCACGATGTAGGGCTGCGACAGGGTCTGGTTGAAGCCGATGGGCAGGGCCGCGTCCTCGTAGGCGCGGTGCGCGAGGGCCTCGTCGAGAAACAGGTGCCTGGGCGTGCTCCGTATCACCTCGAGCACGCGCACGTCCTTGATGCCCTGTTCGAACAAACGCTCCACCAGACGCGCACGCGTGCGCTGCGAGGTCATGCCGATACCGGGATGTTTCACGCGGCAGGGGCTCCGGCCGGAAGCAGCAGGGCAATGGCCTGTGCGGCGATGCCTTCTCGACGACCGGTAAAGCCGAGCCCTTCGGTGGTGGTGGCTTTCAGACCCACATCACCCGGGGCGCAACCCAGATCGGCCGCGATATTGGCGCGGATCGCCTCTGCGTGCGGCGCGATCTTCGGGCGCTCGGCAATGATCGTCAGATCGACGTTGCCCACCCGGAAACCGGCATCACGAACGAGTGTCAGGCAGTGGCGCAGCAGTGCGCGGCTGTCTGCGCCCTTCCACCGCGGATCGGTATCCGGGAAGTGGCGGCCGATGTCTCCCGCGGCAATCGCGCCGAGGAGGGCATCGCAGAGCGCGTGAAGCAGGACATCGCCGTCGGAATGCGCGATCAGCCCATGGGTGTGGGGAATGCGCACACCTCCGAGCACCACCGCATCTCCGGGCCCGAATCGGTGAACGTCGAAACCTTGCCCGATCCTCATGCGCCGTTCTCCTGTGCCAGCCCCAGATAGTACGCAGCCAGTGCGAGGTCCTCGGCTGTCGTGACCTTGATGTTGTGCGCGCCGCAGGGAACGAGGCGCGGACGCAGGCCCATGCGTTCGATGGCCATGGCCTCGTCGGTCACAGAAACGCCCGCATCCCGCGCTTCCTGCAGCGCACTGCAAAGCAGGCCGTAGCGGAACATCTGGGGTGTTTGCGCACGCCACAGCGACTCCCGGACGACGGTGGCCTCCACCCGGCCATCCCGATCGGCGCGCTTCAGCGTATCGACGACCGGCATGGCAAGCAGCCCGCCCACCTCGTCATCGGCAAGGGTCGTGACGAGCGCGAGGATATCGTGCGGGCGCACACAGGGGCGCGCCATGTCATGAACCAGAACCCAATCGGATGCGGCCGGGAGTGGATCGAAAGCCCGCAGTGCGTTCAGCACGGACGAGGCGCGATCGGCACCGCCTTCCACACCGCACACACGGCCGCGCAGCGCGGGCGAGAGAGCAGGCCAATGCGCATCTCCCGGCGCGAGCGCGACCACCAGTTGGCGCAGGCCAGGCACCGCGAGAAGCGCCGACAGCGTGTGCTCCGCAAGAGGCTTGCCGGCAAGAGGGAGATACTGCTTGGGAATGGCCATGCCCATGCGTGCACCGCTGCCCGCAGCGGGCACGGCGATCCAGACAGGCGTGGGATCGTGCGGGGCAGACATCAGGGAGCGCCCGGCGGCTGCTCCACCACCACGTAGAAGGTCTCGTCGCTGCGCACCAGACCGAGCTCCTCGCGGGCCATTTCCTCGACGCTGTCGAAGCCGCTGCGGAACTCCGCGACCTCGACCTCCAGCCGGCGGTTACGCTCGCGCAGCTGCTCGTTGGTGTGAGCGTGGTCTTCGATCTGGCGGCCCAGCGAAACCAGCTCCGCGATGCTTCCCTGACCGATCCACAGCCGCCACTGCAGCACCGCGAGGAGCAGCATCAGAACGATCGGGACAGGCTTCCAGCGGCGCATGGACTCTGGCCGGGGCCGCTCAGCGACGCGCCAGCTCGGCGCGCCCACGATAAGGCGCGCGACCCGCGAGTTCCGCTTCGATACGCAGAAGGCGGTTGTATTTGGCCACGCGATCGGAGCGGCAGAGGCTGCCCGTCTTGATCTGGCCCGCGGAAGTGCCCACCGCAAGATCGGCGATGGTGGTGTCCTCGGTCTCGCCCGAGCGATGCGAGATCACGGCGGTGTAGCCTGCCTTGCGCGCCATCGCGATGGCGTCAAGGGTCTCGCTCAGGCTGCCGATCTGGTTGAACTTGATGAGGATGGAGTTGGCGATGCCCTCGCGGATGCCGCGGGAGAGGATTTTCGTGTTGGTCACGAAAAGGTCGTCGCCCACCAGTTGCACGCTGGAACCCAGCAGGCGCGTGAGTTCCGCCCAGCCTTCCCAGTCGCTTTCGTCCATGCCGTCCTCGATCGAGCAGATCGGGTAACGGCCGGCGAGATCCGCGAGATAGCCCGCGAACTCGGCGGGCGAGTAACTCTTGCCTTCTCCCGAGAGGCTGTAGCGGCCATCGGCGTAGAACTCCGATGCTGCGCAGTCCAGCGCGAGCACCACATCCGTGCCCATGCGGTAACCAGCCTTGCCGGTAGCCTCGATGATGGCGGCGAGCGCGGCTTCGTTCGAGGGCAGATCGGGGGCAAAACCGCCTTCGTCACCCACAGCGGTGGCGAGACCGCGCCCATGCAGCACTTTCTTCAGCGCATGGAAGATCTCCGCGCCGCAACGCAGGCCCTCGGCAAAGGTGGGCGCACCCACCGGTTGCACCATGAACTCCTGGATGTCGACGTTGTTGTCGGCGTGCTCGCCGCCGTTGACGATATTCATCATCGGTAGCGGCATCGAATAAACGCCCGGCGTGCCGTTCAATTCGGCAATGTGCGCGTAGAGCGGCTGCCCCTTGGACGCGGCAGCCGCGCGTGCTGCAGCAAGCGAAACGGCAAGGATCGCGTTGGCGCCGAGGCCGGATTTGTTTTCCGTCGCGTCGAGGGCGAGCATGGCATCGTCCAGACCGCGCTGGTCGGTGGCATCGCGCCCCGTCAGCAGAGGCGCGATACGGCCTTCCACCGCCGCAACGGCCTTGCGCACGCCCTTGCCGAGGTAGCGCGAGGCGTCGCCGTCACGCAGTTCAAGCGCCTCGCGCGAGCCCGTGGAGGCACCCGAGGGCGCACATGCCGTGCCGGTGGATCCGTCGGCAAGCAAGACGCTGGCCTCTACCGTGGGGTTGCCGCGGGAATCGAGGATCTCGAGTGCCTGTATGCGGGTGATGGTCGGGTTCATCAATACCTCCTGTCTGTGTGCAGGCGGGGATCTCTGCGCTCGCCCCGCCCTGCCGGGTGTGTATGCGGGGCGATCAGCGGATCTCGATAGCCGGGAGCGCCTTCACGAGCTCATCGAGCGCTTTCAATTGCGCGAGGAAGTCGGCGAGTTTGGCAAGCGGCAGCGCGCAGGGGCCGTCGCACTTTGCATTGTCCGGGTCGGGGTGCGCCTCCAGGAACAGCGCAGACAGGCCCTGTGACATGCCGGCCCGTGCGAGTTCCACCACCTGCTGGCGCCGCCCGCCTGCGGAATCGGCGCGGCCACCGGGCATCTGGAGCGCGTGGGTGACGTCGAACATCACCGGATAGCCAAGGCGCTTCATGATGCCGAAGCCAAGCATGTCTACGACGAGGTTGTTGTAACCGAAGCTGGATCCGCGCTCGCAGAGCATCAACCGCGAATTACCCGCCTCCTCGAATTTGTGCAGGATATGCCCCATTTCCTGCGGCGCGAGGAACTGCGCTTTCTTGATGTTGATGGCGGCTCCGGTCTTCGCCATGGCGACCACGAGATCCGTCTGGCGCGACAGGAAGGCCGGCAACTGGATGACGTCGCAGACCTCCGCCACGGGCGCAGCCTGCCAGGGCTCATGGACATCGGTGATCACGGGCACGCCGAAGGCCGACTTGATGTCCTGGAAGATGCGCAGGCCCTCTTCAAGCCCCGGCCCCCGGAAGGAATTCACGGACGAACGGTTGGCCTTGTCGAAGGAGGCCTTGAAAACGTAGGGGATACCGAGCTTCGAGCAGGTGGCCACGTAGTGTTCAGCTACGCGCAGGGCGAGGTCACGCGACTCGAGCACGTTCATGCCACCGAAGAGCACGAAGGGCAGGTGATTGGCGACGGGGATGCCCGCCACCTCGACGACGCGGCTCCCGGCCTCAGCCACGACCGTGCTCCGCGGCGTAGCGCGCGGCAGCTTCGACAAATCCGCTGAAGAGCGGGTGCCCGTCACGCGGCGTGGACGTGAACTCCGGGTGGAACTGGCAGGCCACGAACCACGGGTGCCCTGGCAGTTCGATCATCTCGACCAATGAGCGGTCGGCGGACCATCCCGAGACCTTCAGCCCGGCCTGCACCAGCCGCGCGAGATAATTGCCGTTCACCTCGTAGCGGTGACGGTGGCGCTCGGTGATCTCGGGTTTGCCATAAGCCGCTCGCGCAAACGAGCCCTCCTCGAGGTGGCAGGGCTGCGTGCCGAGACGCATGGTGCCGCCAAGATCCGACTCGAGCGTGCGCCGCTCGGTACTGCCGTCGGCCTTCATCCACTCGGTGATGAGCGCGACCACCGGATGCGGCGTGCTCTGGTTGAACTCGGTGCTGTTCGCCGCTGCAAGCCCTGCGACATGGCGTGCGAACTCGATCACCGCAACCTGCAAGCCGAGGCAGATGCCGAGGTAGGGGATGTTGTTCTCGCGCGCGTAGCGCACGGTGCTGATCTTGCCTTCGACACCGCGCTCGCCGAAGCCGCCCGGCACCAGGATGGCGTCCACGCCCTCGAGGATGCCGGTGCC
>JBILEG010000421.1:0-3503 GCA_044352225.1 Pseudomonadales bacterium
GGCCAGCACTACAAGTTCGCGATCCGTGCGCGCAATGGCGAATCACTGCCACTCAAAACCGATCCTTACGCGCGCTTCCTGCAAAGCCCCGGTGCCGATGCCTCGATCGTGAGCGAGTCCGGCAGTCACACCTGGGGTGACGCCGAGTGGATGCGCACGCGCGCTGCGCGCCAGAGCCGGGACGCGCCCATCAGCATCTACGAAGTGCACGCGGGATCGTGGCGGCGCCACGCGGATGGCCGGATGCTCTCCTACCGCGAACTCGCTGCCGAACTCGTGCCCTATGTGCGCGAGATGGGCTTCACACACATCGAGTTGCTGCCCATCACCGAGCATCCCTTCGACGGATCCTGGGGCTACCAGCCGGTGGGGATGTACGCACCGACCAGCCGCTTTGGCGGCCCCGATGATTTCCGCTTTTTCATCGACTGCTGCCATCAGGCCGGCATCGGCGTGCTGCTCGACTGGGTGCCCGCGCATTTCCCCTCGGATGCGCACGGACTCGCGCGCTTCGACGGCAGTTGCCTCTACGAGCATGAGGACCCGCGCCAAGGTTTTCACCGTGACTGGAACACGCTGATCTTCAACTACGGCCGCAACGAGGTCATCTCCTACCTGCTGAGCAACGCGCTCTTCTGGATCGGGGAATTCCACCTCGACGGCCTGCGCGTCGATGCGGTCGCCTCGATGCTCTACCTCGATTACAGCCGCGGCCCCGGCGACTGGATCCCCAATGCGCAGGGCGGCAACCAGAACCTCGAGGCCATCGCGTTCCTGCAGCGCCTGAACGAGCGCATCTACCGCAACTTTCCCGACTGCCTGAGCATCGCGGAGGAATCCACCGCCTGGCCCGGCGTGTCGCATCCCACCTCGGCGGGAGGGCTGGGCTTTGGCTACAAATGGAACATGGGCTGGATGAACGACACGCTGCGCTACATGGCGCAGGACCCCGTGCACCGCCGTTTCCACCACGATGCGATGCGCTTCGGCGTGGTGTATGCCTTCAGCGAGAACTTCATGCTGCCCCTCAGCCACGACGAGATGGTGCACGGCAAGGGCTCGCTGATCGGCAAGATGCCGGGAGATGAATGGCAGCGCCACGCGAACCTGCGCGCCTACCTCGGCTTCATGTGGACGCATCCCGGCAAGAAACTCCTCTTCATGGGCGCTGAGTTCGCGCAGTTGCGTGAGTGGTCGCACGAGCGCGCGCTCGACTGGCATCTGCTCGAAGCGCCCTTGCACGCGGGGACGCAGCGGTTGGTGCGCGACCTGAACACGCTCTACCGCGAACTTCCCGCGCTGCACGCACAGGACTGCGAGACCGGCGGATTCGAGTGGGTCCAGGCCGACGATGCCGCGCACTCGGTGTACGCATTCCTGCGCCACGGCGGGGGAGGGCACTGCCTGGTGGTGTGCAACTTCACGCCGGTGCCGCGTGAGGCTTACCGCCTGGGTGTGCCTGCGTCCGGTTTCTACCGCGAGCGATTGAACACCGACAGCGCACTCTACGGCGGCAGCAATGCGGGCAACGTGGGTGGTGTGCAGGCGCAGGCAATGGCCAGCCACGGGCGCGCGCATTCGGTGCTGTTGCATCTGCCGCCGCTCTCGACGCTGGTGTTGGTCGGCGGGGAACACTGAAGTGCGCTGGCAGCTGCTCCGCGGTGAGGGCTTGCGCCCTGGCGTCGAATGCCGCGAGGGCGGCACGCAGTTCACGCTCTTCAGTTCAGAGGCGACCCGCGTCGAACTCTGCCTCTTCGATGCCTCCGGCGCCGTCGAGGAGGCACGCCTCGCGCTGCCGCACAGCAGCGCGGATCTGTGGTCGGGCTTCGTGCCCGGCGTGGGGGCCGGCACTCATTACGGTTACCGCGTCCACGGGCCCTGGGAGCCGTCGGCGGGGCGCTTCTTCAACCCGCACAAACTGCTGCTCGACCCGTACGCGCGTGCCTTCAACCGACCCTGCACGCCCGGCCCGCTCGACATCGCGTATGCCCCGGGCTCATCAGTTGCGCGCGCGCTGCCAGACACACGCGATAACGCTGCCTCCATGCCCAAGGGCATCGTCACGGCGGCGGCCGGCGCCGCACCGCGCCGGCTGCGCGACAGACGCGCAGGCACGCTCATCTACGAGATGCACCTGCGCGGTTTCACCATGCGCATGGATGGCATTCCGGAGAGCGACCGCGGGCGTTTCGCAGGGCTCTCCCACGCGCAGGCGATCGGCTGGTTGAAGGCGCTTGGCATCGGCAGCGTGGAGTTGCTACCTGTGCACGCCTTCGCCGACGAGCCCGCGCTCACGGCGCGGGGCCTGCGCAATTACTGGGGCTACAACAGCATCGGGTTTTTTGCGCCGCACGCGCGATACGGCAGCGCGGAGGAGTTCCGCGTGATGGTCGATCGCCTGCACGATGCGGGCATCGAGGTGCTGCTGGACGTGGTCTACAACCACACCGCAGAAGGCGAGAGCGATGGGCCTTTCCTCAGCTTCCGCGGCATCGACAACCGCGCCTATTACCGGCTCGATCCCTCCGATCCCTCGCGCTACCTGAACGATACGGGCTGCGGCAACACGCTCGCGGTATCGCACCCGCGCGTGCTGCAACTGGTGATGGACAGCCTGCGCTACTGGCACGTCGAGATGGGCGTGGACGGTTTCCGCTTCGATCTTGCCACCGTGCTCGGCCGCGATGCGCACGGCTTTGATCCACACGCCGCGTTTTTTGCGGTGCTGCGTCAGGACCCGCAACTCGCGGGTGCCCGGCTGATTGCGGAACCCTGGGATATCGGCCCCGGCGGTTACCGGCTGGGGGAGTTTCCGACCGGCTGGAGCGAGTGGAACGACCGCTACCGCGACACGGTGCGCCGTTTCTGGCGGGGCGATGCCGGCGTGCTGCCGGAGCTCGCACGGGCGCTGCACGGATCCAGCGAGATCTTCGAATCGCACGGGCGAGGGCCGCGCTCCACCCTGAATTTCGTGAGCAGTCACGACGGCTTCACGCTGCGCGATCTGGTGAGCTACGAACAGCGCCACAACGCCGCGAATGGCGAGCACAACCGCGACGGTCACCACGCGAACTTCAGTGCGAACCATGGCGTGGAAGGCGAGACGGCAGACGCGGCGATCAACGCCCTGCGCCAGCGCCAGCGCCTTAACCTGCTCGCCACGCTGCTGCTGTCGCAGGGCACGCCGATGTTGCTGGCCGGCGACGAGGTGGGCAACAGCCAGCAGGGCAACAACAACGCCTATTGCCAGGACAACCCCACGGGTTGGATCAGCTGGCCCGCGCCGGGCAAGGCAGAAGATGTCTTTCTCGATGCCGTGCGGCGTCTCGTGGCCTTGCGGCAGCAAGAGCCGCTGCTCGACTGGCCCACCTTCATCCACGATCGCGGCGAGCAGAGCGAGGGCCCGCGCTGCCTGTGGCTGGACGAATGCGCGCGTCCCATGGAAGACGCCGCATGGCGCGATCCCGCGCGCCATTTCCTGACCATGCTGCTGGTGGGGCCTG
>JBILEG010000063.1:0-12114 GCA_044352225.1 Pseudomonadales bacterium
GCGACACTCTCACGCATGCCGTCATCGCCACGGAGCCCATGAACCGATGAGCGCGCAAAGGCTCGAACAGGGTGGCGAAATAGACCGCAGCCGCGTGCATCGCTTCCGTTTCGACGGGCAGGCGTTCAGCGGTTTCGCAGGGGACAGCGTTGCCTCGGCGCTGCTCGCGGGTGGCGCGCAGATCCTGGGGCGCAGCTTCAAGTACCACCGCCCGCGCGGCCTGCTCGGCGCGGGCTGGGAAGAGCCCAATGCGCTGCTCGATCTGCGTCACGGCAGCCGCCACGACCCGAACGCCCGCATCACCCGCGAAGTGCTGGAAGACGGCATGGAACTCCACTCGGTGCACGCGAGCGGCAGCGCGGCGCATGACCGGCTCGCGTTCCTCGACCGCTTCGCGCGCTTCATTCCGGCGGCGTTCTACTACAAGACTTTCATGTGGCCGCACTGGCGGCTGTTCGAGGGCGCGATCCGTCGCATGGCGGGCATCGGCAGACTCGATCCGCATGCGCAGGCACATGCCGAGTCCCCGCTGCACCTGCGCGCCGATGTCTGCGTGATCGGTGCGGGCCCCGCGGGTCTCGCTGCAGCGCAGGCCGCACAGGCGCGGGGGCTTCGCGTGGTGCTGGCAGACGAGCGCAGCCTGCCCGGCGGCTCGCTCCTCTGGCGCGAGACCCGCATCGCCGGCGTACCCGGCGCGCAATGGGCCGCAGAGGCTGCACGCTCGCTCGTGGCGGGTGGCGCCACGGTGCTGCAGCACACCAGTGCCGTAGGGCTTTACGACCACAACGCGATCACGCTGTTGCAGCGCGAGGCGGGCCGCGAGCGGCTGGTGCTGGTGCGTGCGCGGGAGATCGTGCTGGCCACCGGCGCGATCGAGCGCCCGCTGCTGTTCGCGCACAACGACCGCCCCGGCGTGATGCTGGCCGATGCCGTGCTGGAGTATCTGCGCCGTTACGCGGTGCGCGCCGGCGAGCGCGTGGTGGTGGCCACCGCGAACGATGCGGCGTGGGAGACGGCCTTCGCGCTGCAGTCTGCCGGTGCGCGTTGTATCGTCGTGGATGCGCGTGCCGCACCGCCGCTGGCGCAGGCCGCGCAGCAGGCAGGCATCGAACTGCGTACAGGTGCGCGCGTTGCCGAGGCACTTGGCTCGCCCGTGCTGAGCGGCGTGCGGCTGGACAGCGGCGAGCGTATCGCGTGCGATCTGGTGGCCGTGGGTGGCGGCTGGAACCCGCTCATCAACCTGTGGTGCCACGCTCGCGGACGTCCGCGCTGGCATGCAGAACTCGGCTGTTACCTGCCGGGCGATGCGCAGCCGGGCTTGCGTGTGGCGGGCAGCGCGAACGGCGCGGTCGCGCTCGCGCAGGCGCTGGCCGAGGGTGCGCAGGCGGGTGGTCAGACGGCGCCCTTCAGCATCGACTGCAGCGAATTCTCCTCGGGCGCATCGGGGGCGCCGGATCTCTCGCAGGCAGGCAGCGGCCGCGTGTGGGTAGACCTGCAGCACGACGTGACCGTGAAGGATCTGGAACTCGCGATCCGCGAGAACTTCCGCACCGTGGAGCACCTGAAGCGCTACACCACGCTCGGCATGGCAAACGACCAGGGCCGCACATCCAACGTGAACGGCCTTGCCGTGCTGGCCGATCGCACGGCCCGCAGCATCGCCGATGTGGGCATCACCACTTTCCGTCCGCCGTACGTACCTGTGCCGATGGCCGCGGTTGCCGGGCACGACCGCGGTGAGTTGCAGCATCCGCTGCGTCGCCTGCCCGCGGAGAACGCGCACCGCGCAGAGGGCGCGCACTTCCGCGATTACGGCAACCTGCTGCGCCCCGCCTGGTATGGGCCGGAGGAGGGCGCACTGGCGCGGGAGTGCCGCGCCGCGCGCGAATCCGTGGCGGTGCTGGACGCCTCCTCGCTCGGCAAGATCGAGGTGATCGGGCCGGACGCCGCGGCGCTGGTCGATTTCGTGTTCTACCACCGGCTCTCCACGCTCGCGCCCGGGCGCTTGCGGTACACGCTCGCGCTCTCCGAGAGCGGTTCCGTGTGGGACGACGGCGTGGTGATGCGCCTTGCGCCGGAGCACTTCGTGGTGTCCTGCTCCAGTGGCCACGTGGCGGCGATGACCGCGCATCTGCAGGAGTGGCGCGAGGATCACTTCGACCTTTCGCGTGTGTTCGTGCACGACTGCACGTCCCAATGGGCCACGATGGCGATCTCCGGCCCGCAGTCGCGTGCGGTGCTGGAGGCGCTGGCGCTGGGCGTGACGCTGGACGACGCAGCTTTCCCGCACATGAGCCTGCAGGTGGGCCGCTTCCACGACCGCCCGGCGCGTGTCGCGCGCGTGAGCTTTACCGGCGAGCGCAGCTACGAGGTATCCGTGCCCGCGGCTCTGGCGGAGTCGCTCTGGCAGGCCGCGCGTGCTGCCGGTGCTGCACCGCTCGGCGTGGAAGCACTCGGCGTGCTGCGCGCCGAGAAGGGCTTCCTCTTCATCGGACAGGACACGGATGCCGAAACCCAGCCGCAGGATCTGGGCATGGACGGCCCGCGCCGCAACCGCCAGGACGCCTATGTGGGCGATCGCTCGCTCTTCCTGCCCGAGTCCACCCGCAGCGGGCGCCGGCAGCTGGTGGGCATTGCGTCGGAAGGCGTGATGATCCCGCCCGGCGCGCACGCCGTTGTGGCGGCCGCGGGCGGTCGGCGGCGCAGCATCGGCTTTGTCACGAGCAGCTACGACAGTGTCTTGCTCGGTCGCCCGGTGGCGCTTGCGCTGATCGAAGATGGTCTTTCCCGCATGGGCGAGCTGCTGGCCTTCGAGCATCTGGGCGCGCGCCACACGGGCCGCGTCGTGGGCAGTTGCTTCCTCGATCCTGCCGGAGAGCGCCTGCATGTTTGAGCGCAGCCCTTTCTGGTCGGCGCCACCCGCGTGGAGCGAGGCGCGCATCGAGGCCCCGGCCGTCAGCGTGCGCGCGGTATGCGGCCCGGCGCAGCTCATCTCGGGTGCGGTCGAGACGTGGCTCTCGGCGCGCGCTGAATCCACGCTCGGGCCGCGCGATCGCTGCACGCAAGCGAGCTATGCGCTGCGCCTCACGCCCGACACGGTATTGCGCGTGGGCGAGCCCGCGGTCGAGTCCGGTTGGCATGAGGCAGAACGCATCGCCGTGAGCGATGCGGGCGATGCGTGGATGATCTTCGAGGTGGAAGGCGAGGGCGCGCTCGCGCTGCTGCGGCAGGGCGGCGAGTATCCCTTCGATGAAGTACCGGGGCCGGCCACGGAGTCTGCCCGCATGCTTTTCGCAGGGCTGGTGGTGGCGGTCTCCCGCCGCGAGGCCGGCTGGCGCCTGCACGTGGACCGCGCCTGGGCGCCGGCGTTGTGGCGCTGGCTCGCGGTGCACGCTGTTTCGTCACACTCCTGAGGGCAGAGCGATGTTGCTCGTGAAGACACGGCTGGGCGTGAGCGCGATCCACGGCATGGGTCTCTTCTCCGATGAGTTCATCCCGCGCGGCACAGCCGTCTGGCGCTTCATGGCGGGTCTGGATCTGCTGCTGGACGAGGCCACCGTCAACGGTTCCGAAGAGCCCGTCCGCAGCACGCTGCAGCGCTACAGCTACCTCGACCGCAACAGCGGCAAATACGTGTTCTGCCTCGACAACGCGCGTTTCATGAACCACGCCGACCACCCCAACATCGTGCCGCTCCCCGGCGACACGGACCCCTTCGGCGTGGACGTTGCCGCGCGCGACATCCAGCCCGGCGAGGAACTCACCTGCGATTACGGCGAGTTCGATGCCGAGATGGCCTTGAAGCGCGTGCAGGCCTGAAGCGCACACCACTTAACTCACGGAGCACACCATGAAAGCCCCGCACTCCCTGTTTGCCCTCGCCGCTGTTTGTGCCGCGAGCGCGCTTGCCGCGCCGCCCGTCGTGGATCCCGCGTTGCACGCGCAGGCGCTTGAGACGCTGAAGCGCGGTGTTGCCTTCCGCACCGTGGCGGGAGGAGGGCAGATGCCGGCCTATGCGGCCTATCTGAAGGGCGTGCTGGTGGAGTCGGGTTATGCGGCGAGCGAAATCACCATCGAGGAGGTGGAAGACTCCGCCATCCTGATCGCCCGCTACCCGGGCCGCGACGCCGCGAAGAAACCTATCGTGGTGCTGGGCCACATGGACGTGGTGGAAGCCAAACCCGAAGACTGGGAGCGCGACCCCTTCACGCCCGTCGTGGAGAACGGCTACGTCTACGGGCGCGGCGCCTCCGATAACAAGTTTGACGTCTCCATGGCCGTGACCGCCCTCACCAAGCTGCGCCGCGAAGGCTGGAAGCCCGGGCGTGATGTGATCCTCGCGCTCTCGGGCGATGAGGAAACGCGCATGGCCACCACAGCGGTGCTGGCGAAGCGCCTCTCAAACGCCGAGCTGGTGATCAATGTCGACGGCGGTGGCGGATTGATCCGCGATGGCAAGGCCGTGTCCTACGGCATCCAGGGCGCCGAGAAGAGCTACGCGGACTTCGACGTCGTGGCCACCGATCCGGGCGGTCACTCGAGCCGCCCCACGCCGGGCAACCCGATCTACCGCATGGCCCGCGCCATGGTGCGGATCTCCGAGTACCGGTTCCCGGTGATGTCGGACGAGATCACGCGCGGTGCGTTTGCTGCGGCCGCAGGTGAATATCCCGGTGAGATGGGCGCGGCGATGAAGCGCTTTGCCGCAGACCCTACAGACGCAGCCGCTATCGCAACGCTCGAGACCGAGCTCAGCAACGTCGGCATGTTGCGCACCACCTGCGTCGCCACCATGCAAGGCGGCGGGCACGCGCCGAACGCGCTGCCGCAGCGCGCCACCGCGGTGGTCAACTGCCGCATCTTCCCGGGCACGCCGGCCGAGTCCGTGCGCCAGACTCTCGCCTCCGTGATCGCCGATCCGGAGGTCAACATCACGCGCCGCAACGACGGCGCACTCGACAGCCCCGCATCGCCGCTGCGCCCCGACGTGATGGCCGCGGTAAAGCGCTCGATCCACGCCATCCACCCCGGTATCCCGATCTCGCCCTCGATGTCGGCAGGCGCCACCGACAGCATGTACTTCCGCGCGGCCGGCGTGCCGAGCTACGGGCTCTCGGGAATGTTCTCGCAGAAGGGCGAGTCCTATGCGCACGGCCTGAACGAGAAGTCGCCCGTCGCCGCCATCGACGGCGCGCTCGCGCATTACGATTCGATACTCCGCGATCTCGCCCGTTGAGGGCGGCGCGGAGTGGTTGCCGTTGTCAGGCGGCCTTGATGTCCGGGGACGCCGTGCGTTCCGGCAGCGCGACCGAGTCGCTCTGCGCCTCGTCGCAGGCGTCGATGGCGTCCTCGACGCGAAGGTGGATCGACAGCACCCGACCAGTCGCACTCAGCACGATGACGGTCTCGTCCGGGCATTCGCGGATGAAGCAGGACATGCGAAACCTCCAGCAGGAAAAGCGATACGCCTCCATCGTTGCGCGCGCCGCATGATTCGCGCATGACGCTTTGGTGTCCGGTTTGTGTCCATGGCTCGCAGGTCAACTGAGAAGTACGACGCAAGCGGTTGAGTACACAGTTTTTTTGACATTGGCAGACAAGAAGGGAGCGTACGGATGAAATCCCATTACCGCGTGGTGGTGATCGGCGGCGGCATCGTGGGCACCAGCGTGCTCTATCACCTGGCCCGTTACGGCTGGCGCGATGTGGCGCTGATCGAGCGTGCCGAGCTCACCTCGGGTTCCACGTGGCACGCGGCAGCCGGATTCCATGCGCTGAACGACGACCCGAACATCGCGGCGCTGCAGGGCTACACGATCCGTCTCTACGACGAGATCGAGAAAGAGAGCGGCCAGAGCGTGGGCATGCACATGATCGGAGGGATCAGCCTCGCGGCCTCGGAGGAGCGCTGGCAGATGCTGAAGGCCGAGCGCGCGATGTACGAAACCATGGACATGGAGACCCGGCTTGTCACGCCCGAGCAGATCCGTGAGATGTGCCCGCTGGTGGATCCCTCGGGCCTCAAGGGCGGGCTCTACGACGCCCACGAGGGCTACATGGACGCGCACGGCACAACACACGCCTTCGCCATCGCCGCGAAGCAACGCGGTGCGGAAGTGATCCTGCGCAACCGCGTGCTCGACCTGCAGCAACGCCCTGATGGGTCGTGGGACGTGATAACGGAAAAGGGCACCATCAACGCCGAGCACGTGGTGAACGCCGGGGGCCTGTGGGCGCGCAAGGTGGGGCGCATGGTGGGTGTCGATCTGCCCGTCACCCCGATGTCGCACCACTACCTGGTGACGGATGATGTGCCCATGCTCGCCGCGATGGACCGCGAGTTCGTGTCCATCACGGATCTCGAGGGTTTCACCTATCTGCAGCCGCTCGGCAAGGGCGCGCTACTCGGCGTCTACGAGCGCGATCCGCGCCACTGGTGCCCCGAAGGCGCGCCCTGGGATTACGGCATGGATCTGCTGCCGCCGGACGTGGACCGCATCCTGCCGGAGCTCGAGATTGGCTTCTCGCGCTTCCCGGCGCTCTCCGAGGTGGGCATCAAGCGCTGGGTGAACGGCGCCTTCACCTTCACGCCGGACGGCAACCCGCTGGTGGGCCCCGTGCCCGGCAAGAGGAACTACTGGGTGGCCTGCGGCTGCATGGGCGGTTTCTCGCAGGGCGGCGCCATCGGCCTCACGCTCGCGCAGTGGATGATCAACGGCGATCCGGGCCACGACATCTTCGGCATGGACGTGGCGCGCTACGGGGCTTTTGCCTCGCAGGAGCGGTATCTGCGCGATATGACGCGGCAGTTCTATGCGCGGCGCTTCGTGATCTCCTACCCGAACGAGGAACTGCCGGCGGGCCGCCCGCTGAAGACCGCGCCTGTGCACGATCTGCTCGCCGCCGACGGCGCGCTGTTCGGTTGCACCTGGGGCATGGAGACGCCGCAGTTCTTCGCGCAGGGCAAGACCGGTTTCGTCGAAACGCCGACCATGCGCCGATCCAACGCGCACGCGCTGGTCGCCGAGGAAGTGCGCGCGGTGCGCGAAGCCGCGGGCATGTTCGACAGCTCCGTGTACGCGCGCTACGAAGTGAGTGGACCGGGTGCGGCAGCCTGGCTCGACCGCCTGCTCGCCTGCCGCCTGCCCGCGGTGGGACGCATGCGCCTCGCGCCGATGCTGTCGCACGCCGGCAAGCTGATGGGCGACCTCACCGTGAGCCGCCTCGCGGAGGACCGCTTCTGGCTGATCGGTTCCTACTACCTGCAGGAGTGGCACGGGCGCTGGTTCCGCGAGCAGATGCCCGCGAGTGGCGTCACCTTCACGAACCTCTCGGACACGTGGACCGGTTTTGCGTTGTCCGGGCCGAAGGCGCGGGAGATCGTCGCGCCGCTGGCAGATCGCGAACTCGGCCACGCTGCGTTCCCGTTCATGGCCTGCGCCGAGATGGACGTGGGCCTCGCCCGCGCGGTGGTGATGCGCGTCTCGCTGACCGGCGAGCTGGGCTACGAACTCTACGTGCCCGCCGCAGAGCAGCGCGCGCTGTACCACGCGCTGATGGCATCAGGCAGCCAGCACGGCCTGCGCAACATCGGCAACCGCGCGCTGGACTCGCTGCGCCTCGAGAAGAGCTACGGCATCTGGTCCACCGAGTTCACGCAGTCGGCTACGCCCGGCATGTGCGGCCTCGACCGCCATGTCGCTTTCGACAAGGGCGATTTCATCGGTCGTGACGGCGCGCTGCGCGAGCGCGATGCGCCGTCGGAGAAGGTGCTGGTGACGCTGGCGATCGAAGCGACCGATGCGGACGCCTCGGGCTTCGAGCCGGTGAAGCACGACGGGCGGCTGGTGGGCTGGACGACCTCGGGTGCGTACGGCCACCACGTCAAACAGAGCCTGGCGCTCGGCTACGTCGATCGCGCCATCGCGCGCGAGGTCCCGCCGCTCACCGTGGACGTGATAGGCGAGACGCGCGCGGCGCGCGTTCTTGCGCAGGCGGCGTGGGATCCGAAGGGGGAGCGGCTGCGGGGCTGAACCTCTGATCTGCGAATCCTGCTTCGGAATGGACCAGTCTGCACACTGACCCTCCACCCGCTTGCGCAAGGACGCGCAGGCGATGCGTGCCCGCGGCAGGGAAGCCGCCGGTGGACTCGCCTGCGCGCGCCACCGTCCCGAGGACACCAGGCTCTACCGTCTGGTGGAGCCGCACTACCCGGAGGTATGGGACTGCTGCAGCGCGATGCCGAATCCGCGTGGCTGGATCTGCCGCCCATCGAGGACGCAGATGCGATGAGGCAGCTCATCGGCAGCTCGGTGACGTATCGCATCGCGGTGGGGCCGCAGGCCGGGCGCAAGGCGCTGGTGCTGCGCACGATCAGGCCGCTCTCCGGTGAGGACCCATCGAGCGAGCGGGTGGCAAAGGCGAACGGGTTCTCGTTACACGCCGGCGTGAGCTGCGAGGCGCACCAGCGCGACGTGCGTGAGCGGCTGTGCCGCTACATCGCTCGCCCGGCGGTGGCCGAGAAGCGGCTCTCCGTGAGTGCGCAGGGGAAGGTGGTGTACCTGCTGAAGACACCGTACCGGGACGGGACCACGCATGTCGTGTTCGAGCCCCTCGACTTCATTGCCCGTCTGGCGGCGCTGGTGCCGCGCCCGCGGGTCAATCTCACTCGATACCACGGGGTGCTCGCGCCGAATCACCGCTGGCGTGCGGAGGTGACGCCGGCCGGAAGGGGCAGGGGGAAGAGTGGAACTGCTCAGACCGAGAAGTCCGCGATCGAGCGGCATGCGGCGATGACGTGGGCCAGGCGGCTCAAGCGTGTCTTCGGGATCGATGTGGAGAGCTGCGTGCGCTGCGGCAAAGCCGTACGTGTCGCCGCTCCTGCGCATCCATGCGCCCGCGGCATTAGTGCGTCCCTGCACGTCATTGCGAGCATCGAGGAGCCGGCGCTGATCGAGCGGATTCTGGCGCATGTGAGAGGGAAGGCGGAGGCAAGCACGGGCTCACTCGGCCCACCGTCGACAGGGCCGCGGGTGAGTGCGTGAGCGGCGCCAGGGAAGGCGGGCGAATCGGGAGCAGTGAGGCTGCGATCAGGGATCGGCAGGGAGCCGTATTGCGCGCAGGTGATGTGCGCAGGGATCCGGGGGAACGTTCGGGCTGCGAAGGGCGCTGCACATTCCCGGAATGAAGAGACAGGCAGGGCAAATGTGGCGTTAGATCCCCGTCCGAGGCCCTGAGTCAGGGGCCGGCAGGGCTGGTCTCGGTCTGGGGGGGTTTATCCTTCCTATGCTTTGGTCGATCTCTACATCGACTACCACGCGGCCGCGCTCGCGGCGCCTGTGGTGGACTGACGCGCACATTGACGCATTAAGCTACAGGGATTAAATTGGCGCGGCATCCCCGGAGAGCCGCGTGCAACGCTATTCCGCCCTGTCCCTGCTTCGTCACGCCGTCACCGGTCACCGCGACTGGTCGCAGGCCTGGCGCGATGCCAAGCCGCGACCGCGTTACGAGGTGATCGTGGTTGGCGGCGGGGGCCACGGGCTTGCCACCGCGTACTACCTCGCGCGCAACCACGGCATCCGTGACGTGCTGGTGCTGGAAGCCGGCTGGCTGGGCGGTGGCAACACCGGGCGCAACACGGCCATCGTGCGCTCGAACTATCTCTACCCCGAGAGTGCGCGGCTGTACTGCTTCCGATTCATTAGCAGTGACACTGGGCACCGTCGAATTAATGGCGAGAAGTCGAGCCTTCTGAAGCCTCGATGCCAATCCGTCGCCTCCACCCGTTCTCATGACCAGAGCCTCGGGAGATTCGTGTCGCAAAGCGGAGGAGTATCATGAAGTTAAAGAGCCTGTTTGCAGCCGTTACCTTATTTGGTGGAGTCTGTGCGCTTTCAAGCCCATCCTGGGGCAGCACTGCCGCCGAGGCGGCACCTGATCCGTCGCCGGCGGATTACGCTGCGGCGGCCAAGCTGTTCACGCCACACCTGCAGGGTTTGGTGCGCAACGAATCAGTGCAGCCGCACTGGATTGGCGATTCCGGGCGGTTCTGGTACCGGCGTGACGGGCAAGATGGTCAGGAATTCGTAGTCGCGACGGCCAAAGGCGTGAAGGCGCCTGCTTTTGACCATGAAGCGATCGCGCAGGCTTTGCAGGAGGCCATCGGCGGCCAGCGGTCAGGCACGGGATTGCCTGCTTCGCTGACCGACGTGCAGCTGAGCGACGATTTGACGAATCTCTCGGGTCAGCTCGGGGAGAGGGCGGTTGACTGTGAGCTCAAAGCAGCGAAGTGCCGCCTCTCCGATGTTCCTCCCGCGACGCCAGAGCTCTTGCCATCACCTGATGGGCGCCAGGCGTTACTGACGCGCGATAGTAATCTGTTCGTGCGCGACTTGGCCACCGGTAACGACCGCGCACTGACCAACGACGGTTCGCTATCGTTCGCCTGGGCGAAAGAGCCCGTTTACCTAGCCTTCATACCCTGGAAGCAGGCGAAGGGGAGTCCCGCGAGCCCCACCTCGCATCCATATAAGACCTATTGGTCGCCGGACGGTCGCTACGTGATCGCGCCTCGAGTTGATGAGCGCCGGACGGGCCGGTATCCCTTTTACATGCAATCTGTTCCCTTCGACGGATCGCGGCGTCCCATCGTTCACGACGTGCCCCTGCCGCTGCCTGGCGATCGGGAAGTCACCAGGATCCAATATTTCATTTTCGATCTGAAGTCTGGCAAGCGTACGGCGATCGAGCTCCCAGAGGGTTTTCCCGACCTGAGCTGGCCGGGGCGGTGGGCACCGGTTCTGGGCTGGAGCCAAAGTCGTGGTCAGGTTTTCATCCTGGAGCGCAACACCGGCTGGAAGTCCGGAGCAGTGTTCCGGGTAGATCTTGCGACCGGCAAGGTGACCAAAGCCATTGAGGAATCATCCGACACCCGCCTGGAGTTCAACACGTTCTGGGGCCCATCGAACGTGCGCCTGATTGGAGATGGGGCGGAGGTGATCTGGTATTCGGACCGCACGGGATGGGGACATCTGTACCTGTACGACGCGCAAACAGGTCGCCTGAAGTATGCGATCACCGGGGGTGATTGGGCGGTCCAGGACATCGTCGCCATCGACGAGCAGCGTCGCGATATCTATTTCACCGCGGCAGGAAGGGAAGCGGGCCAGGACCCTTACTATCGTCAGTTGTACCGCGCACGACTGGAGGAAGGCGGGGCGAAGATCGTGCGACTGACCGAGGCCCCTGCGGACCATCAGTTCGAACTCGCCAATGCCTGGCTTGGGACCGGGTATCGCGACCCGCCGCCCTCGCCGTTGATCCGGCCCGACGCGGGCGTGTTTGTCGACACCTGGTCGACCGTCGATCGACCGCCGGTGAGCGAGCTGCGCTCGACACAGGACGGACGTCTCATCGCGAAGCTTGAGGCCGCGGATGCCTCGCGCCTCTTTGCAGCAGGCTGGGTCGCGCCGGTGCGCGAACGAGTCAAGGCGGCAGATGGCACCACGGATATTTATGCAGTCTATTTCGCCCCGCAAGGCCGAACCGCTGGCTCCAAATATCCAGTGATTGATTCAGCCTATAACGGAGCTTCAAGCCTTGTCACCCCGCGTAATTTCCCTGAAGCCTATCAGCGGACGGGTCGCAACGGCGCGAGTGCGCTGACCCGTCTCGGATTTGCCGTGGTCATCGTGGATGGTCGTGGTACCGCGGTGCGCTCCAAGGCCTTTCGCGATGCCGGCTATCCGGAGTTCACGCAAGTGGGCATCGACGATCACGTGGCGGCCATCCGCCAGCTGGCTGAGCGGCACCCGGAAATGGACCTGCAGCGAGTGGGCGTTTATGGCCTCTCGTGGGGTGGCACCTTCGCGGCGCAGGCCATCATGAGTCGATCGGAATTTTACAAGGTCGCTGTTGCGGCGGCGGGTGGGTACGACTATGCGGCCCTGGAAACAGGCTATGAACCTTACCTAGACCTGCCGGTGTATGGCGATGGTTCGCGCTATCGAGGGCAGCCCGACGAGACGCCGGCGAACTGGGACAAGGTCCAAGTCGTCAACATGGTCGATGGGTTGCAAGGGCACTTGCTGCTGACGTATTCCGATATGGATG